>NOLC01000019.1 GCA_002256595.1 Methanosaeta sp. NSP1
CTATGAAATTCTCATCGATGACCAGGCCGCAGTCAGAGCAGACCAGCTCTGCCCGTTCATAGTCGCGCACGAGGGTGTGGCTCCCGCACTCAGGACACTCGACTGTGAACTTCTCGAACTCGTCTACCTTTTCCTTCTCGCGCTTGAGCCGGGTCCTCTCCTTTAGCTTCTCCGGCTCTACCCTCTCTATCTCTCTCAGCTTCTCGATTTCTTCCACTTGCTATCTCTCCCCGGCGCCTCGTCGACATAGAGCTTCTTTCCGACGTGGGCAGCTGCATCTACACCTCTATTTGGTCGAACAATTATATACGGATGGTTTATGGGGCCGAATATATCGAAAACCTTCCCGACTCTGGTCCTCTTCTGATCCACGACCCAGGAATTAGTTCTGGGGATATTATTCTCGCTTCCATTTCCAACGGCTTGCTCGCTTTGAACAATCAGCTTATTCTGTACGGCATGAAGAGCGGTACCCAGTCTCTTCAAAAGGCCACCTCATCTATATAGATGAGGAACTAATATTTAAGCATTCCGAAAACCATTTATAAACGGTCGCTCCAGAAGCTTTCCTAAAGGTTTATCTCCTCTCTGGCCTGAACTCATAAGCAATGTATGAGCAGCTTCCGACCGTTCCCACATCAGAGGAGCTTTTAAATAAGTCCTTTAGGCGTGCCTCCCGTGCCAAGGATAATGAATCCATGGTTCAAAACGCGGGCAATATACTCTCCGACAATCTCAGCAACCTCATTCGGAAATTCCCCTCCTTTGAGAATATGCCGCCATTTTACCGGGAGATGGCGGACATAATCGCAGGGGTGGATCGCATTCGCATCAGCCTATCCCGCCTGGGCTGGGCATCCCGGCAAATAAGGCAGATCTCAAAAGAGTATGTGGCCCAGATCAAGAGGTCCAGGGGCCTGGATACCACCCCGGCCCGAAAGTCGGCCTTCGGCCGCTTCTCTTCAGTTATGAGGTCTATTGAAAAAGACCTGCTCTTCTTAAATGAGACCCGGAACTTGCTGCGGAAGATGCCGACCATCGATCCGGCAATGCCAACCATTCTCATTGCCGGATATCCCAATGTGGGAAAATCCAGCTTCATCGTGCGGATTACAGGGGCCAGGCCGGAAATCGCCAGCTATCCATTCACCACCCGCGGAATCTTTGTAGGGCATTTCAAGCGTGGGGAGCAGAGGTATCAGGTGGTGGACACGCCGGGCCTTCTTGACCGGCCTATGGAGGAGAGGAACGATATCGAGCGGCAGACCGTAGCCGCATTGAGCCATTTGCAGGGCGTGGTGGTCTATATCCTTGATCCCAGCGAACACTGCGGCTATCTCCTCCAGTCCCAGCTTTCTTTAGCCGAGGACCTCAAGAACTGGATTGGCCTTCCCATGCTGATAGTGGCCAATAAGGCGGATATATTAAGGTTCGGGGAAGACAGAAATGTGCCCGAGATGTCCACAGAAACCGGCCAGGGCGTAGAGAATGTTCTGGAGAGGCTTGTCAGTTTGCTTGAGTCCGAAAGGTCGGCTGAAGCAGATAAGACCTCTCCGATTGAATCTGAGCAGGATAATGCCCATTGACTTTGATGACAGGAATCTTCGAGCCCGGGCTCTTGCTACTGCTGCATGAGAATGCTGGCTGAGCAGGAGACGTCATCATCCGCCGCTTCAGCCAGACCGGCACGAAGAATGAAGATCCTCGCCGAAGGGGCCAAAGTGGTCGGGATTGCAGGCCCGGTGATAGAGGGGGCAGAAGAAAGCTCTGCTCGCTATCGGCGCTGGCCAAGATGCTTTTGCGCTGGATGGGGAGAAGATCCTCTCGCCGGGTGGATGAGGAAATGGGAAGAGGAGCGAAAATGCCGGGGATCTCCCAGGCAGGAAGGAAATCATGAGTGCGCAAGCCAAGAAGAGGAAAAACGATCCGGAATCGGTGAGAAGGAGGCTGGAGAACAGCCTTCCCTGGTCCCTTTCACGATGGTTTTCCAGAGTCATCCGGGGCAAAGACGCCTCCAGGAAGAGATAGGGCCATCATTCCAGATCAGCGGTGATGAAGAATATTATGGGCCTGACTGGATGCGAGGCCGAAAGGATTAAGCTGCTGCAGGTCCAGCTATAGCGGGGGATATTTCGGGGTGCTACAGATGGATAAAAAGAAGTTGCTAACATGGATGACCTTGGGCGCATCGGTCATGGCTCTGGCTATCTTTAGGAAGATGATGAAAAATCCGGGCGACGAGTACGACCGCGGAAAGGAGCGCCCGTACCGACCGGTGCCATAGATTCTATTTTTAGGCAAGCTATTGAATTTAGAGGTTGGAGTCCGGCTCTTAAAGGCTTCTTGAAATATCTTTCTCAAGTTTCCTAGCTATGTGATGTCCTGTGTGCCATCTCTGGAGTTTGTATATTCCTGAGGAGCAAGCGCCAAATTCGGCTCCCTGGCAAGCGTTGAGCAGGTAGCTAACCGATCCTGGCGCTCAATTCTACGCTAACAATCTAGATAAAAACGGATGTGTGGATAGGAGATTCGAAAGTTTTATTGAGGAAAATAGATCAAACATATCTAGTGTCGTGTCAACTATTTAATGTCGAATAAAAACGAGAAAGCCTAACTCTGGCATCCACAGTGGTGAATCTCCAATTAACCTTTG
>NOLC01000049.1 GCA_002256595.1 Methanosaeta sp. NSP1
CCTCCCAGGGGGCGTTGGCTCCCAGGACGTAGAAGCGCAGGATATCGGCTCCAAACCTGGACACAACCTCCTCCGGCTGGACTATATTGCCAATGCTTTTGGACATCTTTCGGCCCTGGTCGTCCAGGGTGAAGCCGTGCATGAGGACGCTCTTGTAGGGAGCCCGGCCGAAGGAGACCATGGCCGCGCCCAGTTGAGAGTAGAACCAGCCTCGGGTCTGGTCGTGGCCCTCAGTGATGAAATCTGCCGGCCACCATTCATCGAAGTCCTTCTCATGGCTTGGAAATCGTAGGGTGGCCCAGGAGGCCACGGCGCTGTCAAACCAGACATCAAAGACATCCGGAGAGCGCTTCATCTTGCCTCCGCAGGGGCAGTCCAGGAGCACCGAATCCACCTCCGGCCGGTGCAGATCGGCGAGCTTGCGCCCTGCCCTCTCTTCCAGCTCTGCTGCTGTGCCTATGACCTCCAGGTGGCCGCAGATCTGGCAGGTCCAGATGGGCAGGGGAATTCCCCAGTACCTCTGCGGGAGATGCACCAGTCCCTGGCATTGTTGATCCAGTCGGCAAATCGCGCCGATCCGGCCCACTCCGGATACCAGGTCACCCGGGAGACCTCATCCAGCATCTTGTCCCGGAGGTCTGATATGCGCAAGAACCACTGGCTGGTGGCGATGAAGATGATGGGCGTCTTGCAGCGCCAGCAATGTCCATAGCGGTGCGCCAGACGGCCCTGGGCCAGGAGCCTTCCCTTCTCTTCCAGGTCGGCTATGACCAGGCTGTCCGCCTCCTTGACATAGATGCCCTGGTACTTCTCGCCGGCCTGCTCGGTGTATCGGCCATCCTCCCCCACCGGGCAGAAGATCTCCAAATGATGGTCCAGCCCCAGCTCGTAGTCCTCCAGGCCGTGGCCGGGGGCTATGTGCACGCATCCGGTGTTCTCGGCGGTGACAAAGTCAGCGGCATAAACTGCGTGCAAGATATTTTTTTGGCCAGGAACCATATCTCCCAGAGGATGCTCGTAGCGCAGCTCCTGCATCTGCCCGGCTGAGAGGACCCCCAGCAGCTCATAGTCCTGGTAGCGGCCGATCTTGAGCACAGACTCGACCAGATCCGAGGCCATGATCAGCGTTTCCGCCCGCCCGTCCTTCCAGGCCCGAACTTTCGAGTATTGGAAGCTGGGGTTGACAGCCACGGCCACATTGGCCGGTATGGTCCAGGGGGTGGTGGTCCAGATGACTATGAAGGTGTTCTCCTCGTCCAGGACGGGAAACTTTACATAAATGGAATAGTCGGTCTCATCCCAGTACTCCACCTCCGAGTCGGCTATGGCCGTCTGGCAGCGGGGGCACCAGTTGACCACCCTCAGGCCCCGCTCCAGGAGATTGTGCTCATGAGCCTTCTTCAGAGCCCACCAGGCCGCCTCCAGATACTCGTTCTTGAGAGTCATATAGGGGTCGTCCCAGTCCAGCCAGGCTCCCAGGATCTTGAACTGGGCGGTCATGTCGTCCTTCTGGCGCAGCGCGAATTCCTTGCACCTATCTATGAACCGGTCCACGCCATAGGCCTCGATGTCTTTTTTGCTGCGAAAGCCGAAAGACTCCTCCACCTTGACCTCTATGGGCAGGCCGTGCATATCCCAGCCCGCCCGGTCCTTGACGGCAAAGCAGTTCATGGACTTGTAGCGCAGAACAGCGTCCTTGATCACCTTGTTCCAGGCGGTGCCCAGGTGAATGCGGCCGGTGGTGTAGGGCGGGCCGTCCACGAAGAAGAACTTCTTGCCGCCCACTCGCAGCTTCCTAACCCTGCGATAGGTATCTTCCCGCTCCCACAATGTTCTGACCTGATTCTCCAGCTCATCTGCGTTATACTGCCCAGCCACCTCGGTGATCACTTACTGTTCCTCCGAAAAACGATTGCCACCATGATGCACCTCTATATTTAGGCTTTGTTGCTTTGCAGCAATATTGATATAATGACAGCGCAAACCGTTCTCAGGAGGGGTTATCCATAAAAGAGGAGATCTGGATCGAGAAGTACCGGCCGGAGAAGCTGGATGACATCGCCGGCCAGGATGAGATCATCCGCCGTCTCAAGTCCTATGTCAAGACCAAGAACCTGCCGCATCTTCTGTTCTCCGGGCCGCCCGGGGTAGGCAAGACCGCAGCCTCCATCTCCATAGTCCGGGAGATATTCGGAGAGGGCTGGAAGAATAACTTTATTGAGCTCAACGCCAGCGACGAGCGGGGCATAGATATCATCCGCCATAAGGTCAAGGACTTCGCCCGCATGGCCCCCCTGGGAGGAGCCGATTTTAAGGTTATATTTTTGGACGAGGCCGATGCCCTGACCAATGATGCCCAGAGTGCTCTGCGCCGGACCATGGAGCGCTACTCCGCCACCACCAGGTTCATCCTCTCCTGCAACTACTCCTCCAAGATCATAGAGCCCATCCAGTCCCGCTGTGCCGTCTACCGATTCAGAGCCCTATCAGGGGAGGCCATAGCCAGGAGGATCAGCTTCATAGCCGAAGAAGAGAATCTGATCATATCGGAAGGAGGCCTCTCGGCCATAGAATATGTGGCCGGGGGCGACATGAGAAAGGCCATCAATGCCCTGCAGGCCGCCGCCCTGCTGGGGGACAAGGTGGACGAGGAGACCATCTACCAGATCACCTCCACTGCTAAGCCGGAGGAGATCAGAAATTTCATCAAGACAGCACTCTCCGGCGATTTCGTGGCTGCCCGGGCGGTTCTGGATGACCTGCTCTTATCCAAGGGGCTCTCCGGCCAGGATGTGGTGGTCCAGATCCACCGGGCCATGCTGGACCTGGATATCCCGGACAAAGACAAGGTCAGGCTGATCGACCGCATCGGCGAGATAGATTTCAGGATGACTGAAGGGGCCAACGAGAGAATTCAACTGGAAGCCCTGCTGGCATACTTTGCCCTGAGCAAATCGAGTAATATGTAGCTGCCGCGGACCGATAGTAACCAGATGCAGGAATCAAAATCAACTCCTGCAAGGGCAACCAAGGCTTTTCCAAAACTAAAATCAAAACCAGTGTTTATGGGGAAATCTCACAGTCTCGGTGTTTGAGCCAGGAATCACGATTTCCATTGGAATGGATTTTTGAGGATTAATTCGCGATCCTTTTTAGCTTGCCAATTGCAGAATATCCTGTATCGATACACAGGCACCAAAACGATGTTGGCATCCTTTTTTGCACCGGCATCTTTCAGTTTACCTCCACCTCTGCCCCCAGCCCTTTCATCTGTGCGAAGAACCCGGGATATGAGACGTCCACAGACTCTGCTGTATCGATCTCGGTGTTCCCTGCCACCATTCCCGCCACCGCCAGGGCCATGACTATTCTGTGATCGTGGTAGCCGTGCACCTTGGCCCCATGCAGCTTGCCGCCCTCGATCTCCAGTCCGTCCGGCCTTTCCCGGATATCGGCTCCCATCCTGGAGAGCTCCACCGCCATAGCATGCAGCCGGTCCGTCTCCTTGTGCCGGACATGCTCGGCATTGAAGACCGTGGTTCTGCCCCGGGCCAGCGCTCCCAGCACGGCTATGGTCGGAACCAGGTCCGGCGTCCTGCCGGCATCCACATCCACACCTTCAAGCTCGCCGCCGATAACCTTCAGCTCTCCCTTCTCCTTGTTCCAGGATACCTCCGCACCCATGCGGCTTAGGATTTCGATGATTGCCGAATCCCCCTGCCGGGATGGCAGGACTCCTTTGACCGTCACACCGCTCCCGGTCAAGGCAGCCGCAGCCAGGGGGTAAGAAGCAGAGGAGAAGTCTCCCGGAATGGTGTATCCCTTCAGGCTGAAGCTCTGGCCTCCCGGCACAATGAACTCCTGCGCACGAGCCTCCATTCTTATCCCTGCCTGGGCCAGCATATCCATAGTCATTTCCGCATAGGGCCTGGACTTCAGCTCCCCTTCAATGGCTATTGTGCTGTCCTCTTCCGCCAGCGGCGCGGCTATGAGCAGAGCGGAGAGAAACTGGGAGCTTACGCCCCCGTTCAGGCGGGCCTTGCCGCCGTTCATTTTTCCCCGCACCACCAGGGGAGCTTTGTCGTTGTTGCGTATGGAGAAGGCCTGGGCCCCGAGATCACACAGGCAGCTCAAGAGCGGCCCATTGGGCCGGCTGCGAATGGAGGCGTCGCCGGTGAGAACAGCTCCATCCGTGAGAGCAGCCACAGCCGAGCAGAAGCGCAGGGTGGTTCCGGAGTTGAGGACATTGATCACATCCTCCGGGGTCTTGGGCTGGTCGGCCACGCCCTTTATCCTCACATCCTGATGGATATCAATTTCTGCCCCAAAGGCCTGGCTGGCGGAGATGGTGGCTCTGGTATCTGCCGAGAGAAGAGGACGCTTGATGCTTCCCCCCGGACCGAGGGAGATTATGAGAACGGCGCGGTGAGTATAGCTCTTGGAGGGCGGGGCAAAGACCTCGCCGGAAAGATGAGAGCGCTGGACTCGGGCAATCATGATCAGGGGATGGCCGAGGAAGTATAAGAAATGTGTCTTGACATAGCATCAGAATTGAGGACTGACGGAGAAAAACAGCCCTGGGAGGGACAAGGGCCGTTCATTTTCCGTCATCGATTGCCGACAAAAGGGAGCCCCCACTCCTCTACCTCGGCTGCCGTTATTCCTACGGCATTTAACGTAGTACGACACAAGTCGAATATAAACCTTTTGCTTCTCTGAGATATGCTCACATTCTTCAAGCCCCAAGCGCCCTGGCAATGATCGGCGCCACCGATACCGTGCTCACTGCCTTGTCCAGGGTATCCGTGGCCAGGACCGCCTCCACACCGGAACGGTAGAGCCTCAGCACCGCCGATCCGGTCAGCACGGGATGAACCGCAGCCAAAAAGACGCGCCGCGCTCCCTGCCG
>NOLC01000127.1 GCA_002256595.1 Methanosaeta sp. NSP1
CCCAGGTAAGTGGAGCTGGCATCCAGCATATGAGCATAAAGGATCATCCGATTGAATCGATCCCCCAGGAAGCCTAGAGAGGAGACGCGCTGCTCTAGGAGGATGATGCCCCCGGCCAGGCCCGAGCCCATGAGGAAGACGGCGGCAATGACCCAACCGTTCTTCAATCCCAGAGAGGAGAGCAGGCCCAGGTTCAATGCCGTCCAGATAAATCCTATGGCCGCATACTTGTAGTGAAAATCCTCCTTCCAGATCCGCCTGGTGATAAAGAGGCTGGCTGCCGTCGCCAGGAAGACCAGAAAAAAGATCAGAGGGGTGATGAGCAGATATCTCCAGGGTGCAGCAACCATATCTGCATCCTCAATCACCCTCAGGCTGGAGCCGGCCAGGATATAGGGCAAAGTGAACAACACCAACCGCTCGTCTACAGAAATGCACGATCTTCTCAGAAGCCTGATCAGCCCCAGCACGCAGAGACTGAGTATAACCGCCCAGGTGATGGTATCCACAGGATTGTAGCTGGTATCATAGATGATGGGATCTATGTAATACCTCTGGATGAATTCGATTAAGGCTGATGGATCGTTCACGGTTACCGCCTCGGCTAGCCTCTTCCTTGTCTGCCCTCATATTTCAGGTGTTCGTGCGCCTTTTTCGGGCCACATAAAGCAGCGACGGAAAGTATTTATATGTCAAAACTAAATGTAGCACGTCCATTTTCTGATTTTAGTTGAGGTAATTAAATGGTCGAGGTGTTTAAAGGTACAACTACGGTAGGTGTACTCTGCGATGGAGGTGTAGTCCTTGCATCGGAGAGCCGAGCTACCATGGGCAGCTTCATAGCCAGCAGCACTGCTAAGAAGATCTATCAGGTCGACGATTTGGTAGGCCTGACCACAGCCGGTGTGGTGGGAGACGCCCAGTCGCTGGTTCGCATGGTTCAGGTGGAGGCCAGGCTCTACAAGATGCAGAGGGGCGAGAGCATGACCGTCCGAGCCATAACCTCCATGCTGGCCAATATCCTCTCCTCCCGCCGCTACTATCCCTTCATGGTCCAACTGGTCATGGGCGGCATGGACCGATACGGCCCCAAGATCTACTCGCTGGACGCATTAGGCGGCCAGATCGAGGAGCGAAAGGTTGTGGCCACAGGTTCAGGATCGCCCATAGCCTACGGCGTGCTGGAAGCCCTTTACAAGCCCGGCATCAGCATGGAGGACGGGGTGGTGCTGGCAGCAAAGGCCATTCACAATGCCATGAAGCGCGATTCGGCTTCCGGCGACAAGATCGAGCTGGTACGGATCACCAATAAATACGAGGAGGTAGGAGAGCCGGAGTTCCTGGAGATCAGCAAGCTCCTCTAACCTTTTTTTGGATGTGTTCTATTGTCTGTAGAAGAAATACTTTTTGAGCTCAAACGCAAAGTGCAGAGCAAGCTGCCCCCGGACATAGGAGTCACGGGGCTGGAGTTCGAGGGCCCTGAGCTGGTCATTTACACCGACGACCCCAAGAAGCTGGCCGACGACGGCGAGATCATAAGAAACCTGGCCAAGGAGCTTCGCAAAAGGGTGGTGGTCCGGCCGGACCTCAAGGTTCTGGCCGACCCGGAGACGGCCAAGATCAAGATCCAGGAGGTCGTCCCCAAAGAGGCCGTTCTCACCAACTATTATTTTGATGGCGAGACCGGTGAGGTGCAGATCGAGGCGGAGAAGCCCGGACTGGTCATAGGCCGGCACGGCTCTACCCTCCGCGAGATCACCAAGCTCATCGGCTGGACCCCCAAGGTGGTCCGGACCCCGCCGGTGCGCTCCGCCACCATAGCCAACATCAAGGACTATTTGAGAAGCGTTCAAAACGAGAGAAAGCTCATACTGCGTACGGTGGGCCGCAAGATCCACCGGGATATGGCATCCAAGGACCAGTGGATCAGGATCACCACCTTAGGCGGATGCAGGGAGGTGGGGCGTAGCTGCATGCTGCTGTCCACCCCTGAGTCTCGAATCATCATCGATTGCGGGGTGAACGTGGGCTCGGACGACTCGGCCACGCCTTATCTTTATGTGCCTGAGGTCTATCCCTTAAACCAGATCGATGCCGTGGTCCTGACCCATGCCCACCTGGACCATGCCGGCCTGGTTCCCATGCTTTACAAATACGGCTACGAGGGGCCCATTTACTGCACTCCGCCCACCAGGGACTTGGCCGTTCTTCTGCAGCTCGATTATATTGAGATAGCCGGCCGGGAGGGAAAGAGGCTGCCCTACGACTCGGCAATGGTTCGCGAGGCCCTCAAGCATACCATCACCCTGAACTACGGAGATGTGACCGACATTGCACCCGATACCAAGCTGACCATGCACAATGCCGGTCACATCCTGGGCTCCTCCATTGCCCATTTCCATATCGGCGACGGCCTTTATAACGTAGCATTCACCGGAGACCAGAAGTTCGAGAGGACCAGGCTCTTCGATCCTGCCGTATGCAACTTCCCACGCCTGGAGACCCTGGTCACCGAGGCCACCTACGGCGGGACTAACAGCAACCAGCCATCCCGGAAGGAGGCTGAGCTGCATCTGATCAAGGTAGTCAAGGATACCATCACCCGGGGCGGCAAGGTCATAATCCCCGCCTTCTCCGTAGGCCGCAGTCAAGAGGTAATGGTGGTCCTGGAGGAGGCTATCCGGAAGAAGATCATTGATGAGGTGCCCGTCTGTTTAGACGGCATGATCTATGAGGCTACAGCCATTCATACCACCTATCCCGAATACCTCAATAACGACCTGCGGGATCTCATCTTCCACAAGGGGATCAATCCCTTCCTGGCCCAGTGCTTTGTGCAGGTGGAGAGCCCCAAGCAGAGAACTGAGATCGTGGAAGGCCCTCCCTGCGTCATCCTGGCCACCAGCGGAATGCTCAATGGAGGACCGGTCCTGGAATATCTCAAGAGGCTGGGGCCGGATGAGAGAAACACCCTGGTCATAGTGGGCTATCAGGCGGAGGGAACCTTAGGCAGACGCATTCAGAAGGGCTGGAAGGAGCTGCCCCTCTCCGTGGAGGGCAAGACCCAGACGGTGAAGATCAACCTGGATGTGGTTACAGTGGACGGCTTCTCCGGGCATTCCGATCGCCAGCAGCTCATGGAGTACATGCGCCGCATCTATCCCAAGCCGGGGAGGGTTCTCACCAATCATGGCGAGGAGGGCAACTGCCTGGATCTGGCCAGCTCCATCTACAAGAGATACAGGATACCCACCATGGCCCCCATGAACCTGGAGACGGTACGGCTGATTTAGCCGGCAAATCTATCAAAAAGCTTTATCAAATCAGAGTGATAATATCAAGGCGAGGTTCTTTGTGACAGGAAAGCGAACTCGGATCATCAATGATCCATCGGATCTGGTCCCATTGCTGCAGGCCTTCGGCTCCGATGTCCATAAGAGGGTCTTTGATGAGCTGAGCCGGGAGTGGCGCACGGAAAAAGAGCTGATCGGTCTCCTGGGCGACGAGGCCAGCGTTCACCGCAGCGTTGCCCTTCTGAGGAAGAGCGGACTTATCGAGACCAAGTGGAGGGTTCCCGAGCCCGGAGCCAGCCCGGAGAAGGAGTACCACTCCACCTATTCCCGGGTACAGGCCAGCTTCGGGGCGACCATGGAAGACCTCAGCGAGCTGATCAGCCTTACCTTCATGTCCGAGGAGGAGCTGAGGGCGGTGACTGAGAAGCTGCAAATGATGGTGAACGGCGGCAATAGCTCCCTCTCCAATCTCTCCCGGGAGCTGGGGCTCAGCCAGATTTTCATCCGGGGCGTGGCCAAGAGGGCGGACGGCCTGGCGGTGAGAGGCCAGCGCATTGAGCCCTATGTCGAGGACTTCTGATGAGCAGTGTCCTGCAGAGCAAGAGGGAGAGCTCACGTTTTCAGATCCTGGTGGAGATCGCCGCCCATCAGCCTAACCTGCGGCAGAAGGAGGTGGCGGAGCGTTTGGGGGTCACACCCCAGGCCATCTCCGAATACATCAAGGAGCTGGTGTCGGACGGACTGGTGACCACAGACGGCCGCATGCGCTACAGCATCACCAAAGAGGGAGTGGAGTGGCTGCTGGAGAGCGCTGCAGAATTGAAGCGCTATGCCCGGGTGGTGATGGAGGAGATCATCAGCCATGTCTCGGTCTGGACGGCCATAGCCGAGGCCGACTTGGAAGAAGGGGAGCGGGCCTCCCTGGAGATGCGCTCCGGCCTTTTGTATGCCAATAAAAAGGAGGGCATCGAGGCCAGCGGGGTTGTGATCAGCGCTGTGAGATCAGGCGAGGATGTGGGGGTCTCCGACCTGAGAGGATTGATCAGCCTGGATGAGGGAAGGATCATCCTCTGCAAGGTGCCCCGGGTGCAAAACGGCGGCTCGCGAAAGGTGGATCTGGACGCCCTCTCCCGGCAGATAACCCGGGCGGCAAAGGTGGGCTGCCTGGGCATTGAGGCCCTCTCGGCTCTGCGAAAGGTGGGACGGGAGCCGGATATCATCTTCGGGGCCAAGGAGTTTGCCGTCGAGGCTGCCTATCACGGCCTCAGCTCGGTGATCGTGAGCGTGGACGAGCAGATTCCAGGGCTGCTCACCCGCCTGGAGTCAGAGGGGCTGAAATACGAGCTGATAGACCTGACTTCGGAATAGCTTTTGAGATTGCCTTTAAGATGACATTCCAGGTTCTAGCCCAGGCAGATCGCTCTCGCATACTGCTTCTGCCTCAGAGCGGCAGCAAGACACTATTCGAAGGGTATCTGCGGCTCAAGGAGATGCCTCAGGGGCCGAGGGTATTCAAGTTCCTGGTGAAGAAGGACGGACAGTCGGAGAGGTTCCTGCCGCCTGAAGACGCCCTGAGAATGCTGCGCCGGGCCCAGGCGATTTATCTCGTCCGGGGCGACATGCAACTGGAGCAGAGGTTCATTGAGCTTTTGGAGGCTTATCAGCTCCAGTACAGGTTTGTGCAGGTCTGCAACCACTGTCTGGGAGAGAGGCGGGTCACCTATGTCGAGGCCGATGCCATAACCTACAAAGGCCGGCGCATATGCGAGAACTGCGCTGCGGCGGAGCTGCTCCGGGAGGCGGACTTTCGCAAGCTATCCCGGCCGGCCAAGGCCCATCTGGCCAGGATCCTGAAAGAGAGACGCAATCTGGATGATGTGGTGGGGCTCTTATCATTGCAGAGGCTGGAGCCGGAGCTGACCCGCTTTGACACTATTCCCGCCAGTCGGGAGGAGCCCACGCTGCCTTTATCCTCCATTGCCCTGCCCCCTCCACTAATGCAGCTCCTGCAGCGCCGGCTGACAAAGCTCCTTCCAGTGCAGTCCCGCTCGATAAAGGCCGGCCTTCTTGAGGGGCGGCATCAACTGGTGGTTTCGGCCACGGCCACAGGCAAAAGCCTAGTCGGCGAGATGGCCGGAGTCAAGAACCTGCTGGAAGGAAGAGGAAAGCTTCTCTTTTTGGTGCCGCTGGTAGCTTTGGCCAACCAGAAGTTCGACCAGCTCTCAGCCTACCGGGAGCTGGGATTTCAGACCTCCATCCGGGTAGGGGTCAGCCGCATTCGCCTCGGAAAGGGCAGGAAGATCCCTCAGAGCCTTGATGCCGACATCATCTCCGGGACATATGAGGGCATAGATCAGGTCATCCGCAGCAAAAAAAGCCTGGGCCGGGTGGGGACGGTGGTCATAGACGAGGTGCACATGCTGGAGGATGCGGAGCGGGGGCACCGGCTGGCGGGGATGATCGCCCGGCTGAAGAATGCCGCCCCCAGGGCTCAGTTCATATTTCTCTCGGCTACTGTGGGAAATCCGGCCGCTCTGGCCCATCGTTTGGGCGCCACGTTGGTCGAGTATGAGGTCAGGCCGGTGGCAATCGAGAGGCACCTCATCTTCTCCTCCGGCCCGGAGAAGAGGAAGCTGCTGCGCCAGCTATGCCGGGAGGCCCAGGACGTGGTCTCATCCACCGGCTATCGCGGTCAGAGCATTGTCTTCACCAACTCCAGAAAGAACTGCTACAGCCTGGCCGATGCCATTCCCGGAGCTTCGGCCTATCATGCCGGCCTGCAGTATCCGGAGAGAAAGAGGATTGAGGAGCTGTTCGGAGAGGGGAAGATTCATACCGTGGTCACCACCGCCGCTCTGGCCGCAGGGGTGGACTTTCCCGCCTCCCAGGTGGTCTTCGAGTCTTTAGCCATGGGCATAGAGTGGCTGAATGTGCATGAGTTCAACCAGATGCTGGGCAGAGCAGGCCGGCCCGGCTACCACGACAAGGGGCTGGTCTACATCCTGGCCGAGCCGGGAAGGCGCTTTTCATCAGGGCGAAGCGAGTCGGAGGATGAGATGGCTCTCGCCCTTTTGCACGGCCAGATGGAGGATGTCTCCCCCCAGTTCGAGGAGCAGCAGCAGTTGGAGGAGGTGCTGGCCAATGCCGTGGCGGCGAAAAGCAGATCCGATCTGGAGAAGCTGCACCATCTCACTTTAGGCCTGGATGACCTGGGCAGCTCGCTCGTATCTCTGGAAAAGGCCGATCTGGTCCAGGGCATCATCCCCACCCGCCTGGGCGAGGCGGCAGCGGCCCATTTCCTGGCTCCGGAGCAGGTAGAGACCATTGCAAAGCTGCTGCGAAAGGGAAAGAGGCCTCTGGAGATCGCCGTGGCTCTGGAGAGCTTCGAGGATCTGTACCTCAAGTATGCAGAGCGGATATCAACCAAACTGCACATGCAGATCTCCCAGAGGGCGCTGCACGGCTCATTTCTCGATCTGCTCTCCAGCGCCGACCTGCGGGAGCTGGAGATCAAGCTTCAGAGGTACTGCCTGGACTTCGCCCGAGATTTCCTGCGCTGCACCCACAAAGAGTCTCCCTACTGCGGCTGCGTCCAGAAGAGCATATCGCTGCGCATCCTGGATCTGCGGGCGGAGGGAAAGAGCCCGGAGGAGATCATCGGCTTTTTTTCTGACCGCTACGGCATGTATGCCTACCAGGGGGATCTGATCAACTGGCTGGACCAGATGGTCCGATACCTGGAGGCCATAGAGGCCGTAGCTAAGGTGCTGGGCAAGGGAGAGGCGGCAAAGGAGGCTGGGGAGAGGAAGAAGAAGGTGGAGG
>NOLC01000212.1 GCA_002256595.1 Methanosaeta sp. NSP1
GGGAAATAGCATAATATCGGAGACGATTAGCTTCCCTGTGAATGTTGGACCGGCAAAGAGATCTTACCTGGGGATGGCGCTACTGGCGGTGATATTATTAGCAGCAATCGGAGCATATCTGCTAAAAAGGAAGACGATCAGGCTTCCCTCCTCAATCATTGACTAAAGGATAGGATGGAACACATGAAATGGATTTCCAAAGGTAGGCCAAAACGGAATGCTACAAGCCTTGCCCAGAGGCAGCGGCCTCAAGTTTCAAGGTGCTACCGGACCCGAGAGCAAATTAGGAGTGATGCAATTTGAGAATAGCTACTTTCTGTTTCGTCGTAACGATAATCATTACGACCCTCCCCTTCACCACCGCTCAAACATACATCCCATCTGAAATACTGGATGACTATTGGGCCTTCTATGGATATCCGATTATTGAAGCAGGTATTATAGGAGCAAACCAATTCGAAAAAGGGGACAATGTGACTTTGCGGGTCTCGCTGGTGAACGCTGGTGGAAGAATCAATTTCGAGTCAACCAAAGTCGCCGACACTCCCATGAAAAAAGCGTTGTCAACCGCAGAAGCCAGATTGGAATGGGATGTAGGCAATGCAACTGGCATCACTGGAACTCTCCGATCCACTTCGGATTTAGTCGAAGTGAAATCTGGCGATCAGGTAATAGATTCTTTGGCAATGACCAAAAAGTCTGAGGATCCCATGGAGTTTGTCATCAAGATCGATGACCATGCGCCTGCAGGCGAATATGTTCTGCAACTGAACCTGAACTACCAGTATCAGAACAATGTTCAGGTGGATGCAGAAGGATGGGATCCGGATCTTGGATTAAAGGGATTCCGGGTAGCAAAAAGTTTTGTCAGCGGCAACCAGACCCTTCCTCTGACTATTGTGGTAAAGCAAATGGCAGATTTTGAAATCGTTTCCTCAAATGCGGATATGAGAGCCGGCCAGAAGGATGGCACAATCGAGGTAGTCTATAAAAATATTGGAGAAAAGACTGCAAACAACTCCATAGCCAGATTAAGCCTTTTCAAGCCCTTCACCTCCACCAGAGATCAGGCCTACATAGGGACGTTGAATCCAGGGGAAGAGAAGAACGTGACTTTCAAAGTAGCTGTGGACGCTGAAGCTACTCCCAAGACTTACGGCATAAATAGCGAGATCAAATACACAGATATCGATGGTGACACCATAATATCTGAAAGCATAAAGATACCCATAAGCGTCAACGCAGCTGGAGCATCATACATGATTCCAGTTCTTATCTTGCTCATATTGCTGATGGCAGCAGGTAGCTACATCCATAAGAGGAAGAAAGCGTGAATACTCACTCAACTTCAATTGGGGAAAACTTCGGCCTGGTGAAGCTTGTCGTCAGCGTCATTGGCCTTCCTCATCGCTTTCACGGCTTTAGCAGTGTTAGTGATCCGCATGTAAATCAGAAGTGAAGTGATGAAGAATGCCAATAAAAACGCAAAAGCACCTATGCTAATTGATAATCAATAGGGGACATGAATACATGAAAATCAAGGTAATCATAGCTATGGCTTGCATGATGGCAATTTTGGCTACAGCTTCTTGCCAGAACACATACATACCCTATGAGCTAGGAGGAGACAATTACTATACCATGGATGGCAGTCCGGATGTCTCTGCCAGCATTTCCGGGACGGATGAATTCGAACGCGGCGATACAGTTACGTTTTACGTGGATCTGACCAACAATGGAGTGATTAAAGGCTTCAAAGCGGCTCAAACCCCCCAAAATTCCAAAGAATTCGCTCTGGCCGATGCCGAGTTGCAGGAAGAGTATAAAAAAACTACTGCTTTGGGGATCGCAGCCAGCTTGATCTCAGATAGCCAGCAGATCGAGGTAATGTCTGGTGATCAGGTGATTGAGTCCCTGGAATTGGGAGATAAGACCAAGCAGCCATTGGAGTTCACTCTAAAGATTGGAGAGCACGCTCCTGCCGGAAAATATCCTCTGAATTTAAACATATCTTACGACTATCAGGATAATGTTCGGGTTTCTGCCTCAAGGCTTATCTTTAGTGGAAGCTCACCCACTCTGGTAGACTATAAGGTCTCCTACATTTATCACAAGGCTAACCAGACTTTGCCTGTCACCATCACAATCAAAAAGCAGGCGGACTTTGAGATCTTGAATGCCTCCGGAGTTCTTTCAGCCGGAGCTAAGATGGCACCGATCTCTGCCACCTACAAGAATATCGGCGAGGATCCAATCAGTGATGCAGTAGCAAGGCTATCTATCTTCAAGCCCTTCTCATCCACCGATGACCAGGCATTCATTGGCACCTTGCAGCCTGGAGAGAACAAGACTGTGGTCTTCCGGTTGGATGTAGACTCAGATGCCACACCCAAGGACTATGGAATCAACAGCGAGATCAAGTATACGGACATCAAAGGCGAGACAGTCATCTCCAAGAGCATAGAGATACCGGTAGAGATCAAGGCTACCACCTCATCCCTGGTGCTTCCGGCAGCAATCATTATCATTGTTATAATCGCAGCAAGCGGATACCTGTACCGAAAGAAGCAGAAAAAGGCCTGATGAGACGATGGGACATCCGGCCTTTCACCTATTTCTTCTCAGAGAGTGCATGTCGGACATTAATTGAGGTTCTAAAGTATCTCGGATAAGATACATCCCTGATAACATAATTTAAAATTAGATTGAGTGAGGCACTTGATCCCCATGTTAACAGAAAGCATCTCACTGAGGGACGTTGGGCTTAACCGATGACACATGAGCGGGACCCCCTTCCAGGCCCGCTCCCGGTTGTCTAGCTGGGCTTCAAGCTGCCCGATGGCCCTATGCTCCCCGAGGGCTTCTTGCTTCTGAGATATGGAGTTAACTCCGGGCACATTAGACAGGATTTATCTACATATGTGCATGATATGGCTTTTTAAATTGACTTGAGATAGATCTTCGTTAGTTGATTCTAGGGAACCGGGCCTTCTCAGTTGGCTCGAAGCAGGTGCAGTCGAATACGCCGGTAGCCGACTTGAAGGCTTTCTTATCCAGAGTGTTCATGTCATCAAAGCCTTTGTAGCAGCAAGGCAGCCAATCGTCTTCCTCCTGGGACAAGTTTAAAGCCGAATTCATATGTATTTTCGTAGTTATATCGAAATTCCCAACATATCTATTCCTGCCTTCGTTCACTACTGGCAGTTGCATATCCGCAGGCTCGTTTTGCGATTGAGCATAGCTGATATCTGCAACTCCACTGCTATGTGAGCTTATGCCATAGTCTAGAGTAGAATCGATAGTAGATATGGTATAGGTGGGGTTGAGAGCACTATCTGTGGTCACGAAAATACCTGATTTTAAATTGCTGCTGCTCTCCTTTGAGAACTCTTTGTTGTAAAGGAATTCTGCATTCATGGATTGTATTTGTCCCTTGTCCAATAGGGTTTTATCGATCGAAGCTATCGTGAAATTCCTGAAGTTCAGCGTTGCTGAGGCGGACGCCACAGCTCCAATACGATTACTACTGCCCTCTATATCGTTGATTTGCTTTCCGGAGTATTTTAGACTATTATATGATTTTATCTCCGAGGAACTGATGGGAGTATTGCTTAGTGCAAGCAATCCCGCAGCATCTAAGGTTCTAGTAAGTGGAGTCGATTTTAATGCTGATACTAATATTACCTGGTTTTTAACGTCCATTGAATCCTCAGATTGATAGGTTCCTTCCTGAGCACTTGTAATATGTTTCCATTCTTTCTCATTGCCTATTTCCGCTGCGAGAGTTATTCCGAGCTCTAATTGGGGGAGAATCGGGAATGGCTCTATGTTTCCTATCACTTGGACAGTCTCTATATTATCTTGGTTCACTTTCTTATAGCTATGCGCGTAAGGACGTATAAGTCTTCCATTTACCGCAATGGGCGAAATGGTACCATCTATCTTCTCATCACAATGGAATTGAAGGCCTTTAATCGAAAAGAAATCAACCGGTGTTTCTGGATCTAATGCTGAAAGATTGGCCGGTAATTGTAACGAGTAACCCAGTGATCGACTCAAGGTTTCTGGCAATTGTACTCCCTTATTGAGAGAGATTTTAGTAGGTGGTTCTGCGCCGGATACTGAAATGTTAATCAATGATGGGTTACCTTGTGATTTATTCAAGCCTCCTGGCAGAGATGACGAAACAGCATATGATAAATTAATATTAACGATTAATGCCGTTATAATTATACAGCTGATAAGGCTTACTCTCATATCATTTATCCCTCAAAAGGTTCATAGAAATTCTCAAGCTAAATACTTATCGATGCTTATGTTAGGTCTGACGGGTGAAAATCATGTGTCGTCCCTGACTTTCATCTCTTTGAAATGGATCCAGGTTCTAAATGACGCAAGCACGAAGCAATATTGCTGCTGGGGCTAGGACCGTTCAATTGCGCCAACGACGAAGAGAGCGATCAAGAGATGAATGGAGGCGGCCAGTTCGGCGAACTCAGGGAAGATGAAGTTCGAGGGCAGCACTGTGAGGAATATGATTCCAAAGAATATGGCTGCAAAAGCTTGACCCAATTTTGCCATGAATATTTGCCATGCACTCCAGCGTCTCATGCATATTTTGGCCGCAGACTTCAGGTCTGCCTTCGGCCGACCATCTGAGCCATGAGATGCGCTCCAAAGAGGCAAATCAAACCGCTCAGGTAGATCCACAACATCAAGGCAATGACAGTGCCCAAAGAGCCGTAAATCAGCTGATATTTAGAGAGGCCGCTTTCCAGATACCAGGTAAAACCCATCTTGCTCACCTCCCAACAAAAGGTAGCCGCAAGAGCTCCCATTCCGGCATCAAACCATCTAACTCTGATTTTTGGGGCCCAGCAATAGAGAATTGTGATAGTCGTAAAAATCACAACATCTGGAACTAATCTGTAGAACAATGTTGACTCTATCGGCGTTTGAAAAGCTGTGGCATCACCGAGGAAAATCTTCGCTATCTGGTCCAAAAGACCGAAAAAGGACACGATCACCATTGAAAGAACCAGAAGTCCGATCAGAAGGCTGCCGACCATGGCTATGCTCACCAGACGCCATTCCAGGAAGTTTCGCCCTTCCGAACCGCTCCAGGCACGGTCGATGTTCCTGGCGAGAATCTCGAAGACGCTGGTCGCCGACCAAAAGAGCCCAGTTAAGGCTACTATCCCTACAGGTACCCTCAGGTTCAAGATCTGCTGGAAATTCGCGCGGATCAAATCTTTGAGGGGCAGGAGCACCTCCAGTTCAGTTCCTATTTCCTGGACTCTTTGAATGATCTCTTCAGCCAGTTCTTTTGCAGGAGGAAGAATATCACTTATAAAATTTATTAGTCGTTCGTAGTTTTCTTCAGTCTCCAGAAAGGAGCTTCCCAGAATCACCAACAGGATCAGCAATGGAAAAATGGAAAAAAGGGCATAGAATGCTATTGCCGCAGCTGCATCCTGAGCATTAGCCTCTAACATGCTCTTGAAAGTGGCGACCAAGAGGCCAAGAGTCCCGCCACTGAGCTGATCGGCACCTTCGTAAAGTCTCCTCTCCACCTCCTTGAATCTCTCCTTTAATGGGCGGTTTCCATTTTTCAATTCCTTTCCAGTCATAGCTTTTTCTCCCCAGGGAATGGTCCTATTGCCCAGGTTTAGAGCGCTTAGGGATGAATTTCTGTTAAACCAAACTCTCAAATATTTTTAAACTTCTTGCCTTTATCATCAAACACCATTCTGGCCAGAGCCAATCGGAGGGACCTGTCCGGTTTTTGCTATGTATGAGAGGAACACTTTTAACCTTTTGTATCGATTAACGATGAGGTGTCAAACGTGAACGAGATCGAGAACCTCTTGAAGGCCACTATCAATGAGATGGAGAAACTTTTGATAAGCAAGGTCGTGGTGGGGGAGCCAGTTGAATCAGGTGGGACGACTGTGGTGCCTCTTCTGAGCGTGAGCTTTGGATTCGGGGGCGGAGCAGGATCAGGAAAGGACGAGGCTGCAGGAACTGGGGGCGGTGCCGCTGGTGGATTCAAGATGAAGCCTGTGGCGGTCATAGTGATAGAAAAGGATCAGACGAGGGTGGTTCCGTTAGGAAAAAGCGAAATCAAATACCCGCTAATTGAGGGGTTAATGGAAAAGATTCCTCATCTCATAAAGGAGCTGAAAGATCGAGACCGAGAAAGGGAACCGAAAGAGGGCAATGAAATCAAAGTAGAGTAAGGCGACGTGTCTCCTACTATCTTCCTGGTCCCATTTCTATTTCTCCTCCTTTTACTCCTGGTGCCCATCGACATCGAGGGGGGAGTGGTGCTGGGCAAGAGACCATATGTCAGGATTGTTTGGCTGTTTGGCCTGATCCGAAAGGATTTGTTGGATGAGACAGGTTCCGCAAAGGAGCCTTTTTCTGAAGAGCATGAGCCGCTCCAGGAAAGAGAAACGCGAGAGCCGCCAGCAGAGGCAACTAAAAAAGAACCAGCAGGCAATGGTCAGCGCTGGAGCATCAGAGACGTCCTATCCATTATCCGAACCGAGGGCTTGATCGGAAACCTGAAGCGTTTGCTGAAGGGCTTGGTTGGCGCCCTTCGGGTAAGGCATCTTCGGGCGCGTCTTCGCATGGGATTCGAAGATCCTGCCGATACAGGCCAAGTTGCTGGTTATCTCTGGTCAGCGATCGGCTATCTCGAATCACTCTACTCCTTCGATGTGAAGATTGAGCCCTCCTTTTGCGAGGAAGCAATGGAGGGGGAGGGCAATGGCGCGCTCAGGATCTGGCCCGCATTGGTTGTGCTGCCATTGCTTCGGTTCTCTCTCTCCAGGCCAACGCTGCAGGCGACCTGGAAAGCAATAAAAATAACGAGTGGAAAAAAAATAAATGATTAAAGCACGGCTCCTGGCTGTCTTGTGGTGGTAGATCCTGGGGAAGGGAAAATAGCGCCGTAGAAGCTGCTGCTAAAAATATATGTTCCGGAACAGCCTACAGCTATCTGTCATCTATTTGGTCGACCTTCTGGCTAAACCTATGTCATAAATCTCGTTGATCGATATCAACCTGCCAGAGTTCAAGCCAGCGCCAGAGTTCAAGCCAGCCAGGCCTCCTGTCGAGGCCGTCAAACGGCTGGCCCAGCACCCGGCTCAGCATAGCTGGCCGGGCTGGGGTCGATCCCAGGATCTGACTGGAGTGCGACCTGAGGATCGTCGGCCTGCTCAGGTCCCCACACCTCTTGCCAGAGACCCGAATCGGGCTTCAGGTACAGGTCAAAGAAAGTCACCATCTCGCGGCGCGTGATCTCCAATTGTTCCGAACGCGGCAGCGAGCCCGAGTCGCAGAATGGGATGTTGCTGTCCAGGAAGCCGCAGTGACATCCTCCCAGTATGAGCAATAATTGACGCGGTGGCCGGCCAGCGTTGTACATCGCCAGCGTGTTGTTCTGCCAATTTACAATGCCGTCCTGATCGCCCGTAATCAGCCGCACCGGCGCGCTGATGTTCGGCATTTGGGCAATGGCCGAGGGAATGGTCTCGGCAGCAGCCAGCGTGATCAGCGCTCTCACTCGCGAGTCGGCAGCCGCAGCCAGGATGCTCGAGCCGCCGCCCATCGAGTGGCCGGCCATGCCCGAATCCCTGGTGGCTGGGGAACAAGAAGGTCATGTACGACTCGGGAACGACCACCAGATAGCCATGTGATGCCAGGTGCTCCAATGTGCTGCGGTAGAATTTCGGGGGCACCATGAAGCCGTGGCCGAAGGTGACCGCCGGATAGGGTGCGCCGCTGCCATCGTACGGCGTGCCGTTGCCTGCGGTCGTGGCAGGATAGTACAACTGGGATGTGAAGGTCTGGCCATCGGGGCGGGGGATGGTCACAATCTGCCAGCCGGCGCTAAAGGGACCTGCAAGGCGAGCAAGCAGGTCATAGAAATCCAAACCGCGTTGTGCATAGACATGTGTTATCCATCCTCAATTATCAGAGTTATAGTTTCCTGCACTTTCGTTAGTGAGTCAGTTATAGGCTGTATTTTAATCTAAGGCATAGTTCAGTTCTAATGAATACAGATTTCTCAAGATGTCCTCGATCTGAGCATGTTCCATAGATCGCACTTCAGCAAAAGAATTCCAGAAACACCAACCGATCCTAGGATAACGATCCGCCACTGAAACGTCACTCAAATCAGATCCCGGTGATATTTTCTCATAGCGAATTTTAGTGT
>NOLC01000037.1 GCA_002256595.1 Methanosaeta sp. NSP1
CAGCCAGCTTCTTTGTCTCCAGAAAATCAGATTCCTTGAAGCCCAGGGCCTCTGCCTGGGCCGCCAGATGGAGCACTCTATCCTTTAATCCAGCCAGCTCACCCTCTCTATCAGCAATCATTCTTTCCAGCCCCGGCAGCTCCTCCAGACGCAGAGAGAGAGCAGCATGCTCCTGCACCAATAAATGAAGAGCCTCCAGCTCAGCCTGAGCCGCCGCCATCCTGGCTTCATCAAATCCGACTTCACCCAGCTCTTCTATCCTGATCGTGATCTCCCTCAGCTCAGCCTGCAGCTCACGAGTCTGCAATGCAAGGCTCTGGAGGGATGCCTGCAAGGCCGCTCTCCGGCTCTTCTGGGCGTTTATCTGGTCGAAGGCAGCTCTCAGATTGCTCCGCGACCTGGCCGCCCCTTCCATCTTCTCCTTCTGGCTGGCGATTTCGGCATCGAGCCTCTTCTTCTCCACTCCGGCCTCGCTGATGCAGCGCTCATATTTTCCTGCTAGCAGATCACGCTGGCCCTGCAGCGGTCTCTCACAGGTGGGGCACAGCCCCTCCTCTCCCAGGGACAGAACCCTCTGCAGGGATTGCTCTGCCTCGGCCAGGGCACTTTCTGCCATCTTGTAGCTTGCCCTCATCTCGGCCAGAATGCGGGAGAGCTCGCTGTTCAACCGGTCCAGATCCCGGTCCTGGCGGAGCAGCAGCGCCTCTCTCGGCTCGATATCACCTAAGCCATCATTCTCCTCTCTTGCCCTCTGCCATTCGCTTCTGCGCAAAGCCAGCCGCTCCTCCAGGCTGCTCTTTCTAGCCAGCAGGCTCTCTTGCTCTCTATGTTTCTCCTTTTGCCGGGAGAGAATGGATAGCTCTTCCCTGCGCCTGACCTCCTCCTCCCGGCAGTGAGCAATCTCCGCCAGTCTGGCCTTGGCCCGGCCCAGATCTTCTTTCAGCTTAAGGTTCCGGGCCAAGTCGGTCTCGACGGACTGCTTATGCGCCAGAGCCTCCTTGATTTCGGACTGTAGATCCCTGTACTTATCCCTCAAATCCTCCAGGGCGGCGAGCTTCTCTTGCAGCCGGATGAACTCCTCCTCCCTCCTCCAGAACTTCCAGACGCTGCCTCACTCCTGCCAGCCGCTCCAGAAGGGGCTGGATCTCCTGGAGCCTTTTTCGAGAAAGATCTATGCCAGCAAGACGCCTCTGCTCTGCTCCGGCCTTCTCTTTCAGCTCTGCCCCCCCTGACTCCAGGCTGACTCTCCTCTCCCGGAGTGTCTCATGCCTGCGCTTCTTCTCTTCAAAGGCCTCCAGCGTCCTTCTTCTTTCTTCCTCTATCCCGGCCAGACCGGCCCTACTCCTCTCCGCCTCCTCCAGCTCCTTTTCCGCAGCCTGAAGGTCCAGAGCAGCCCTCTCCAGCCGACCTGAGACATCACCTATCTCTGTGAGCGCTCCGGCCAGCCGGCTCTTCTCCTCCTCCAGCTCGGCCTTATCGGCCTTGATCAGATCAAGGGCCCCCTCCTTGATGTCCTCCAGGCCCAGCAGCTTGAGCAGATACTCTCTCTTGCCCATGGCCCCTTCCTTGAGCAGGTTGTCCAGGTCCTTCTGTCGGGCGTAAAAGGTCTTCATGAAATCCTGATAGCTTATCTTCAGGATCTCTTCCAGCTTGCCGTCCACCTCTTTGGCTCCTGTGGCAATCCTCTGCCCGTCCAGCGCCAGATGGGCCTCGGGAGTCATGCTCTTTCCCCTCATGGCCCGATGGATGGCCAGCTCCTGCTTGCCCAGGGATATGGTGAGGGCCACCTCCACGGCATCGGATTCCCTGGCACGGGAATTGCGGATGAACTCCCTCTTAAGGCTCGAAGCCCGATTGCCGTAAAGAGCCCAGGCTATGGCCTCCACAATGGTGCTCTTGCCCGCCCCGTTGCTGCCCAAGATTCCGGTCAGCCCGTCAGAGAACTCCAGATCAGCCCTGCGAAACTTCTTGAAGTTCCTCATAGCCAGCTTGTTAAGATGCATCCAGCATCTCCCTTTGCCTGGCTGACACGGCTCGCTTCATGATCATTGATCCGTAAGAGAGAACATCGCTCTTGATGGCTGCTGCAATCCTGCTCTGGCCAACTTCCTGCTCCAGATAAAAAGAGAACTCCTCCTCCAATGTGCGCCGATCGACCGGCCGACTTAGATGCTCTTCCTCATCCGCAAACTCCGGCCGGATCTTGAAGTAAAGAGCAGAAGAGCCCAGCCGGCTGAGCCGGCTCTGATCTATGCTGCGGTAGGCGGCCCGGTTGACATTCTTCAGTGTGATGCGCACCATCATATCCCGGATGTCATCCTCCTGGCACAGCTCCATCAGACATCCGGCAATCTCCTGGGAGCGCATGCCGCTGCAGTCTATGGCAGGATAATCTTTCATATACTCAGGCTGGATGGGAATTCTCTTTACATGGCCGCTCTCCAGGTCCACCTGCAGTATTCCCTTATGGTCCCGGGCCTCGCCGAAGTTGAAATACTCCACCGAGCCGCTGTACCAGGCATTGCCGGAGATCTGGGCCTGGCCGTGGAAGTGGCCAAGAGCAATGTAATCGAAGTCGCTTTTCAGGAAGCTGTCGGACAGCTCATGCTCCCCCACGCTCCTCATCCTTCGGTTGGACAGCGACTCTACCAGGCCATGCATGACCAGGACATCCCTGCCTTCTCTCTTTATCTTCTTAAACTCGGTCGAATACTCGCCCGGATCCAGGCAGAAGGGTATGCAATGGAAGTGGTGATCTCCAACCTCAAATCTCTTGTATTTGTATTTGCAGGCGATGTGCACTCCCTCTAGACCCTTGAAGAGCAGAAAGGGGCTGGTCTGGGAGTAGCTCTTGGGGGCATCGTGATTTCCGCTGATGATTATCACCGGTATGCCCGCTTTTCTTAACTTCAGGAGCCCTCTCTGAAAGACATACAAAGGCCGGATCTTGGGCCGTACATGATGGAATACATCTCCGGCATGGATCACTGCGTCAGGGTTCAGCTCTATGATCTTGTCTATGACCTGATCGAATCCGGAATAGACCATCTCTTCTATGCGGTTTCTCCCGTATTCGTCCAGTTTGCTATAGCTGGAAAACCCCAGGTGCGAATCGGCCAGGTGAACGATCTTCATTTGATACCATCAAATCCTATTGCCTTGCAGTCTCTTATTCCAGGAAAGGCTTGAAGCCTCCCTTGCCGGCCAGCTTCTCTTGCTGCTCTTCTTTCTCCAGGCGGCGCAGATAATCCTCGTAGCGGTGGATGCGGGCGGGCACGGGGAAGGGAATGTCGAGAGTTGAGACAACCGCCTCGCCCTTCTCCAGGGTCTGGATCTCTATGTCCAGGGAGGAGAGGTCCTGCTTGGCAGACTCCTCCAGCTGCCGGCGGTCGTTTCTGTCTCCCAGGCCCATGACCACCAGGGTGTTGAACTGGGACAAAAGCTGCTTGTCGATGAGCTTGGGCTGCTGGGTGATGGCGCACAGCCCCACCCCGAACTTGCGCCCCTCCCGGGCGATGCTCTCAAATCTGGAGGTGTTGCTGCCTGCTCCTAAAACCCTCTGGGCCTCCTCGATGGTGATGAGGCAGTTCTTGCGGCTCTCTTCGCCCTCGGCCAGGTCCTTCTTATACTCATCCAGGATATAG
>NOLC01000136.1 GCA_002256595.1 Methanosaeta sp. NSP1
GTGTAACGGCAGAGGAGGTCGAGGCCGTCCGGAAAGAGTTTAGTAGGGGAAAAAGAGACGCAGTGGTCATGGTCACCGGCCCGCTGGACCGGGCGGAAAAAGCCATGGCCGCAGTACAGGTCAGGGCGACAGAGGCCAAATCCTGCGTTCCGGAGGAGACCCGCCGGGCTCTGCCCGACGGCTGCTCGGAGTACATGAGGCCCCTGCCTGGATCAGCCCGCATGTACCCTGAGACCGATGTGCCCTCGGTGGCCATAACCGAGGATATGATTGCCGCTCTGAGAATGCCTGAGCTCTTCGCCGATCGATCCAAACGATTTGTAGAGCAATATGGCCTGTCCGGAGAGCAGGCCAGGGTCATGGCCGCATCAGCCAGCTATTCATTATTTGAGGAGATATTGAAAAGCTATCCGTCGCTTTCATCATCCATTGTGGTCAGGGCTTTAGAGAGCCTGCCCATAGAGCTGGCCCGAGAGGGAGCGGCAGTCTCTAACCTGACCGATCAGCATTACCGGGACTGTTTTGCCCTCCTCGCCCAGGGCAAGGCGGCCAAAGAAGGGCTGGCCGATCTGCTGCGCACTTTAGCCGAGCATCCGGAGATGACGGCAGATGAGGCTGCCGGGGCGGCCGGCCTTGCGGGAGTGGATGAAGCTGATGTTGAGAAGGCTGTCAAGGCCATTGTGGCGGCAAAGACGGATATGGTCCGATCTAAAGGCGATAGGGCCATTGGACCCTTAATGGGCCTGGTGATGAAGGAGCTGAGGGGCAAAGCAGACGGCGGCGTGGTGAGCGCCATATTGAAGAAGGAAATACAAAATATACTAGGCCAGTGAATCCCGAGAAGACCAGGAAGCCCGACCTCCTCCTCTGGGAGGAGACCATCTTTAAAGAAAGAGATCTCTTCGAGCTAGACCATCTGCCGGAGCACTTCCTGCACCGTGAGTCCCAGATGAACAGCCTCAAGTTCTGCATCCGACCTGCTCTCCAGGGCGGCCGGGCGGTCAATGCCCTCTGTTTGGGGCCGCCGGGCACAGGCAAGACCACGGCCATATTCAAGCTCTTCGCAGAGATAGAGAGCCACTCTTCAAAGATCATCCCGGTCCATGTCAACTGCCAGATGGACTCAACCAGGTACTCAGTATTCTATCAGATCTACAAGAAGATCTTCGAGCATTCCCCTCCCTCCAGCGGCATATCCTTCAAGAGGCTCTTCGAGAAGGTAGCCCAGGAGTCGGCGCAGAGGGAGATGGTTCTGGTGGTGGCGCTGGACGACATCAACTACCTCTTTCACGAGAAGGAGGTGGACCATGTGCTCTACTCTTTGCTGCGGGCCCATGAGACCTGTCCCGGAGCCAGGATGGCTGTGATAGGGATCATGAGCGAACTGTCTTTGAACTATGTTCTCGATCCCAGGGTGGTCTCAGTCTTCCAGCCGGAGGAGATCACCTTTCCCCCTTACAGCCGGGCCGAGATAAGGGATATCCTGGGCCGTCGAGCCCAGATGGGCTTCTACCCGGGCGTGATATCTGAGGAGATCCTGGAGGAGATGGTGGACTGCACTGAGAGGTACGGCGATCTGCGGGTGGGAATAGATCTGCTCAAGAGGGCCGGGCTCTCGGCAGAGAAGAGGGCCTCCAGGAGCATATCATCCCAGGATGTGGCCGGATCCTGCGACCGATCCCGCCTGATTCATCTCACCTATGCCCTAAAGTCCCTCAAGGAGGACGAAATCCGCGTTCTGCGGCTGGCGGCAGAGAAGAAGAGCTGGCGGGCCGGGGAACTGTTCGCCAGCTTTCATGGCCAGTCCGGGGCAGGATATACCCGTTTTCATGAGATTCTTAAGCTTATAAATGCCGATTTTACCGGAGAGGGCGAGAGGGGCAGAAGCAGGGTCATCAGCGTGCGCTATGATCCGGAGGAGATCATCAGCCGCCTGGGAGAAGATGCCTGATCCACTCGGGGGAAGGGCAAATTTCTATGTAGATTCGATGTTTGATAAGGTCTCTATATAGAGCATATAGGCAAGGGCTTTAACCCGCTGATGTGTTTGCCCCTCACGTATGGAGCGGAAGAGGATAAAGATGCCCCGCAAGTACGGGGAGAAGCTGGTCGAGTCTCTTCTATTCATCTCCGCCATCACCTCCATATTGATCATGCTTCTTATCTTCTATTTTCTGATCCATGAGAGCCTCCCTGCGTTCTCCGCCTTGGGCCTCTTCGACCTCATCTCGGGATCGAAATGGCATCCCTCCGGAGACATCTATGGATTTTTGCCTCTCATCACCGCCTCCATGTTGTGCTCGACGATCATGATGGTGCCGTGCTTCCGCTAGCCATCTATCTGGCGGAGCTGGCCGGGCCCAGGGCCAAAGCAGTGCTCAAGCCGGCCATAGAACTCCTGGCCGGAGTGCCCTCCATAGTCTACGGCTTTTTGGGGGTGATCATTCTGGTCTCCTACCTGCAGGACAGCTTTGATATGCTCACCGGCAGGTCCATTCTGGCCGGATCCATCCTCCTGGGCATCATGTTCATTCCTTATCTCACCACCATCTGCGAGGATGCATTGCGGGCTGTGCCCAGCGAGTTCAAGGAGGGCTCCCTGGCTCTGGGGGCCAACCGCTGGCAGACCCTGCGCAATGTGACCATACCCGCCGCCTCCTCGGGGATCACTGCCGCAGTTCTCCTCAACATCGGCAGCATCATCGGTGAGACCATGGCCGTTCTCCTGGTGGTGGGCAATGTGGCCAGAATAGCTTCCCCCATCTATGATGTCTTCGACCAGGGAGCCACATTCACCTCGGTCATAGCCGGGGAGATGGGTGAGGTGGCCAGAGGATCAATGCATTATCATGCCCTCTTTGCGGTCGGCTTCGCCCTGCTCATTGTGGTCTCCATCCTCAGCCTGATCGCCGACTATGCCCGGGCACGCATCCGCCGAAAATTCGGAGGCTACTGAGGATGAAGGTCAAGCCTTCTGCTTCAGCCCGATCCGAAGGGGATGGCTTTATTCTGGCAGGCAGGGCTTGCCGCCGATATGATCCTGATCATCGGCTCCTACCTCTTCTCCCGGGCAGCATCCCTCAAGACCGTCCCCTTCCTGGCCCTGGATGCGGTGATCTGTTCTGCAGTTTTATATCTGGTCTACTCCGGAATCATCCATGCCGGATTAACCATCCGCAGGCCTATGGGAATGGGGGCCTCCTTCGACTACACCTTCTTCTTGCCTCTTGTCTTTCTGGTCTGTAGCCTGCTCTGCATCAAGGATGCCCTGAACATCATCTACGGATACAGCGCCAGGGGCAGGGAGGCTCTGGTGTTCCTGACGGTCCGGATGTCGGCCATCCTATCCCTGCTGCTGCTGGGCGGAATTCTCCTCGTCATCGTCTACAAGGGGATATGGGTCATCAACTGGGAGTTTCTGACCCAGCCCCACCGGCGCCTGGGCCAGGCCGGAGGGATCAGCACAGCCATCATGGGCTCCTTTTGGATGGTGATTGGGGCCATGATAGTCTCCTCGCCCCTGGGGATCGGGGCGGCCATATACCTTCATGAGTACTCCAGAAGCCAGAGGCTCAATCGGCTTATCACCATAGCCGTGAGCTGCCTGAACGGAGTGCCCTCCGTGGTCTTCGGCCTCTTCGGGCTGGCTTTCTTGGTCAGGTTCTTCGGAGTATCCCTCTTATCCGGCTCCATCATCCTGGGGCTGATCAATATTCCCACCATCATCCTCACCTGCCAGGAGGCCTTGAAGAGCGTTCCCAATTCTTTGCGGGAGGGGAGCATGGCTCTGGGAGCCACCAAGTGGCAGACCATCAAAAAGGTGGTTTTGCCCTCGTCTATGCCCGGGATTCTCACCGGCGTGATCATGGGGGTGGCCAAGGCCAGCGGCGAGACGGCGCCCATTATGTGGACGGCGGTGACATTCACCGCCACGCCGGTGCATATGATCTATGGGGTCATCCCCGACCTATTCCAGCCGGTAAACAACCTGGACTATCATCTCCTGAACCTGATCTACTTCCTGGGGGCATGGGATGTGGAGGCCAGGGCCTGGGGAACGGCTCTGGTGCTCATAGCCGTGGTGCTGGGGACAAATTTGCTGGCCATTGTGGTGCGAAACCGCTATCGAAAGAAGATATCCTGGTGAAGGTGCAAGGAATTGATCTCCTACTGTTTCTCCAATAGTCTGATTGCATTCGTCAGCCTTTCTGTTTTTCTAGCTTCATCTATCAGCACATGGTGAGAACGATCTGTCACTGTAACGGATGAAAAGAATATTGACTGATCAAGCCCTTAGCTATAAGACGAAATCAAGAGGTCCGAAATCTATCTAAAATATGAGTTAAGAGTATTTTGCCGCAAGTTTCAAATATATCACACATATGTGTCTGTTATAATTTTGGGAATTAAGGAGGAAGAATATGGGAATGAAAGCATATTTGGTTCTATTCACGATTGCACAATTAATTATACTATCACTGGTGTTGACAGTCTCTGCAAATGATGCTATTTTTGAAGAAAATGCTGTAGATCCTCTTCCTTCCTGGAACGAGGGATCGACAAAGGCCGCTATCATCAGCTTTGTTGCTAATACCACCAACGAGAGCCATCCGGATTATGTTGCGCCAGATGAGAGAATTGCCACCTTCGACAATGACGGAACACTCTGGTGCGAGTCCCCTGACTATGTCCAGTCTCTTTTTATGTTCGACCGAATCAGAGATATGGCCCCGGAGCACCCTGAATGGAATGATACGGAGCCTTTCAGCTCAATTCTTTCTGGCGATAGATTTAACTCAGCGAATTTCAGTCTCAATGAGACAATACAGATCTATATCGCCACCAGCGCAAATTTGACCTCTGACCAATATATAAGCTTGGCCAAGGATTGGCTCAATAAATCCCAGCATCCAAGGTTCGGCCAACCCTATACCAAATGTGTCTACAAGCCCATGCTGGAATTGCTAGATTATCTGCGATCCGAGGGATTCAAAGTCTACATAGTGACAGGTGGAGACGAGGACTTCGTGCGCTCCTTCTCCGATGAAATATATGGCATTCCTCCGGAACAGGTGATAGGCTCGGCCCTTAGGGTGCAGTTCGTTGAAGATAATTATAACGTTTCTGTAGTAAAGCTTCCCCAGATTCTGGTATTCGATGATGGCCAGGAGAAGGTCAAGGAAATTGTTCAGAATATAGGACTAAGGCCAATCTTTGCCTATGGCAACTCGGATGGGGATATTCCTATGCTACAATATGCCACATCTGATAACAGACATGGCCTTGGTTTGCTTAACCATCATGACGATCCTATCCGAGAGTATGCTTATGATAGGCAGCTCGCGATGGGAAAGCTGGACAAAGGGCTCGATATGGCAGATGAATGGGGCTGGCAGGTTGTCAGCATGAAAGA
>NOLC01000200.1 GCA_002256595.1 Methanosaeta sp. NSP1
TTCCTCATCCAGCAGCCTTCGTGCCTCATCTATTTCCAGGATCTCGGTGGTCGCCCGGCGGTAGAAGGCGGTCATTCTCTCCGTCAGCTCATCGGCTATGACCAGCCCGGGATTGGTGTTGGCTCCGGAGAAATCGGAGAGCTGCAGAAGGGTTTTTAGAGCCCTATCCCTGACCTCATCCACCCTCTCGCTCTCCAGCTGGAAGGCAAGAGCGGCATTGCCCCTGGTCTTAAAACGGGCACAGGGGTTGAGACGGATCAGCCTGGGCCAGCCTACTACATCTCCCAGGGGCCGCAGCCTCTCCATGAGCACGGCTGCCAGGTAAGTGGTGCACAGCCCTTTTTCAGAATCGGTATCATCAATTCCAATGAACATGGTCAGCCTTAAATAGCGGTCAAACCGAGATATATAATGATGGATAAAGAACTTCTCGCCGAGAAGGTGGAGGAGGTTCTAAGACAGGCCGGATTCACCACATCGGATCGCTGCTATCTCCGTCCCAGGAGCTTTGACCTTGCCGCCCGAAAGGGGGATCTTTTCCTGCTGCTCAAGATACTCGCCAATATTGACGGCCTGAATGAGCAGACGGCTACCGAGGTGCGCCGGCTGGCCATGCACCTCTTCGCCAGCCCCATTCTGGTGGGGGAGAAGAGCCGGGATCAGTACCTGGAGCGGGGGGCGGTATATTTCAGATACGGCATTCCCACATTGAGCCTTTCCACACTTGCCGACTGTCTCATAGATGATTCCCTGCCCCTGGTCTATGCAGCGCACGGTGGGCTTTATGTGCGCATCAACGGAACCAGGATGAGGGAGATGCGCCTGGAGAGGGGCATATCCCTGGGAGCCCTGGCATCCGAGCTGGGCGTCTCCCGCCGCACCATAAGCAAGTACGAGGTGGAGGATATGGACACCTCGGTGGATGTGGCTCTCAAGCTGGAGGAGATCTTCCAGCAGGAGCTGATTCAGCCCGTAGATCCATTCCATGTCGGCCCATCGGTGGAAGAGAAGGGTCTGGTAACTGACGATATCCTGCGTCTGCTCCTGGATATTGGCTTTGAAGTGGTTCCCACGGCCCAGGCCCCCTTCAATGCCATCACCAGAAACAGGGATCTGGTGGTCCTGACCGGGGTGAGCAAATTCTCTTCCAGCATGCTCAAGAGGGCCCGGCTCATGAGCAGCCTCTCCGCCGTGGCCAGGGCCAAGTCGGTGGTGATTGTGGACGGGGAGACCAAAATCGAGTGCATCGAGGAGACGGCATTGATCGAGAAGCGAGAGCTGGAGGAGATCGATGCCACGCGCGAGTTTGAGGATCTGGTGGCCGAGAAGCAGAACCGATGAGATGATTTCACCGATGCGTTTATTTTCATAGTATTACCCCGCAGCTTGCTGCAACTGGGAAGGGCATCCGTATTCAATATAGAGCGATAATATGTTATAATCGATGATCTAGATAGGTATATCATATCTCTGAACTCTTTTTATTTAGTTGGAGTTTGGGGATCTTCCTGCCAGCAGAAGGCAGACAACACATATTCAACCACTGCCTAAAAGGGTGTCAAGAATTGATTCTTAGCCAAAATCCAGCTCACAGCCCCTCAAAACGCCTCAAGGCGCGCCTCGACAGCGATGTCTTCCTGCGCCAATACAGCGATGAGCAGCCGCTACGATCTGAGTTGTTCAGCACAAACCAACTGGTGCGGCATGCCAAAGCACTGGCAGAACGCCATGAAGTTGATCCGATTCCCGGTGAGGACCTGCTTTTGCCAAGGCTGGCCGAGAACGAGGCGATTCTGCTGCAGGTGAATGAGTTGCTGATGGAGGCCGTGGCATCAAACCTGCGAATTGCACCGGCATCTGTATGGCTGCTGGACAACTTCTACAAGATAGAGGAGCAGATTCGCATGGCTAAGCGGCATCTGCCCAAAGGCTACAGCAAAGAACTGCCGCATATGCTAAGAGGGCCGCTGGCCGGCTACCCGCGCATTTATGATATTGCCAAGGAGCTGATTCTTCATACCGATGGTCGGGTGGATGCGGAAAGCCTGAAGCGCTTCGTGGATGCTTATCAGACCATCACCGTCCTCAACCTGGGCGAGCTGTGGGCAGTTGCCATAGTGCTCCGCCTGGCATTGATAGAGAATCTGCGGCGTATCTCACTGCGAATTGCCAGGGCCAGGATTGACCGCAACCTGGCAGGATACTGGGCTGATCAGGTAATTTTGACGGCAGAGACTGAACCAAAGAGCATGATCGTTGTGGTAGCTGATCTGGCCCGCTCAGATCCACCAATGTCCAGTGCATTTGTAGCTGAATTTGCCCGAAGGTTGGAGGGGCAGAGCCAGGTTCTGACTGTCCCGTTGATATGGATTGAAGAGTGCCTCTCGGAGAAGGGAAAGACCATCGAGCAGATGGTACAGGAGGATATGCAGCAAGAGACCGCAGATAAGGTCTCTGTAGGCAACAACATCGGAAGCTTTCGTTTTCTTGAGTCCATGGACTGGAGGAAATTTGTAGAGGGGACCAGCGTTGTCGAGAAGGCATTGAACCTGGATCCTGTGGGCACATATAGTCAGATGGACTTCGCCACCCGGGATCGTTACCGCCACACAGTTGAGAGGATC
>NOLC01000041.1:0-6996 GCA_002256595.1 Methanosaeta sp. NSP1
TATTCTCTGTGGGTAACTTTAGGATCTCGATTCGCAACTCCTGATACAAAGCCTCGCCATGAGTCCGGCTTGAGAGGCGATTTACATTGATTCTATCATGAACGGGTGTATTCTGGCAATTTGCGGATGACTCTGGTCAAGCCCACAAATTCGAGCCCACCCACACAAAACAGCGAGTAGCCAAAATCAACTCTATCTCAGCAGCAGGGCAGCCAGTCCACGCTGATCTCTCCCGGGCTGCTGTTCGACCACAGACTGATGAACTTCTCTATGGAAAACACACCAGTGAGATCCTCTACGCTGCGGCCTAAGAGCTGATGGCGGCCTTTGCTATCAGGAACTGGATCATATGACTGCCAGCCGATATGGGCCGTCCCTATCACATTGGAGTTTATGCTGGCCTCAAGGCCGCCGCCGCTTGAAGCCGATGAGGATGGGCCATATGCTCCCGTCCTGACCTGCGTCTCTCTCTCCAGGCGCTCTACATTGCTGTATTCCTCGATCAAGGACGCTCCGCTGTCATAATTCATAACTCTGAGGCTATCCTTTTGATGGCCATTGTTCACGGCCTGGGTGAATTCCACAGGCATCACTGCCCCGGCGGCCCAGATCAATGCCGCAGCAGCTATCAGCAAACAGATCACCTTTTCCACTTACTTGTCCCCCGTTTCGGTGATTGTCGAACATTTATATTAGGCTGCCGCTCCCCTCATTAAGTCAGACGCCGTCAAATGGATATTGCGCCTTTTCCCAGCCGGATAGTTGGAGGCTCTTTCATTTCCTGTTGGGTGCTCCCTTTATTTTGCAGAGCCGCCTCATTGTTGGGATCTATGGAGAGTGCTTGATTGAAGCAGTCCAATGCCTCCTGGTATCTTTGCGTCTTGAGCAGGACCACTCCCTTGTTATTCCAGGCCTGTGGATCCTGCGGTCTTATCTGGACCGCATTTTCAAAGCATTGCAGGGCGCCGGCCATGTCCCCCTGGTTGGCCAGAGCCATGCCCTTTCCATTCCAGGCGTCGTAATAAGAGGAGTTCATCTGCAAAATCCCATCGAAGAGCAATATGGCCTGATCATCCATCTTCAGCCCCTGGGATAGAGCTATGCCCTTGAGGTTCATGGATTCGGGATCATTGGGATTGATGGCCATCGATCTATCAAAACAGTAGATAGCTTCATCAAAACGCTTCAGCATAGCCAAAGCTCTTCCTTTGTAGTTCCATAAAGCGGTGCTGTTCGGCTCGATCTGTATGGCCAGGTCATAAGTTGTGGCGGCCTGCTCATAGTTCCCGGATAAAAAGTAGCTATAAGCCTGATCCGAATAATTCTGGGTTGACTGGCATGCTGCCGGGGCGAGCAGCATCATTGCCAGACCCAGGATGATGCTAATTGCAGCTTTCATAAAAGTGCTCTCTTTGAGCCGGGGATAAATATTCTGCCCCCAAGGCCACAACTTTCCGCTCAACCCCGCTGCGCTCATCTGAAGCCTTGAAAGCTGCTTATAGAGCCGGAAGGCCGTCTGCCGTCCATCACAGCTCATCACGCCCCTGGGGCGCCTGCTCCTCGCTGCTATTAAGTTTTTTCACCTTTGCCAGTCGGGCTTTACTGGCTTTGATGGAGCCGGCCAGGCTGGTGTCGGCCTCCTCGACGCTCTTGCCATCAAGGCACTTGCCCTGAGAGCTTCCCAGCCCTGCCTCTGTATCTATACCAAGATTCATCGACGCAATATCGGAATACCTGTAGACCAGCTCCACCGGGCGGCTCTGGGGTGAGAGGGAAGCGAAGACCAGAGCGGACCTGATGGTGGCATTGGGCTCCAAAACCATGGATTGAATTCCCTTCCTGGTGGAGCTGTCGTACTCCTTGCTTTGATATACCCAGCCCCACTGGTCCTTCAATGTGAAGTTTCCAGCGTCGATGTGCAACCTCTCTGTGCCATTATTGGTTATGGCCACATCCAATTCCACCATCTTCTTCTGAGAGGCGATGCTGGAGCGAAGCACGCCGTAATAGAGAATGGTCACATTCTCATTGCTGAGGTTGATCGGATCGGAAAAGCTCTGCATAAACTGATCTCCCCCGGCGCTATCCTGGGACAGATCAATGGTCAGGCTCTTGGCTATGGTCTCCCTGGGCACGACAAAGCCGATGAGCTGGCGGCCATTTTGCAGCCCTTTGATATTCTCTGATCTGGTCTTGTAGGTCCTATCGTTTCCATCTGTCAGGGTGTATGCTGCCTCGATGGGCGAAGTATCGCTCTGGTTTGTTCTGGTCAGTGAGGCATCAACTACCAGCACGGAATTGGAGTCGGAGGATGTGTATCCTGCAAACCCGGGATCTTTGAAGGTCCCGAATATGGTGCAGTTGACCACGCCGTTGCTGGACTGCAAGGGAAATCCGAGGGCGCTTGCCGGCAGGAATAATAGGATCAGCGCCAAAGCCTTCCATTTCATCTATAACATACCTACAATGTTATGATATAATCCTTTGGGTGATTCAACGGGACTTCTCTTTGTCTAAAGCGGCAATGAAAACGCCCGGGAAGCATGAGGATCCCGGGCACTGGGCCATTCTCCTCTTGGATCCCCGCTCAGAGGATGGTGGCCGTGGAGTTGTTCAGAGCGGCTGTAGATATGGCAGCATCTTTGGCATCCTGGTCAGTCTGATTCAGTCCCTGCCTTGTAGCAGCCAGACGAGCCTCACTTGCAGCTACCATATCTTTGATGGAGCTGATCTTGGCCGCTGCACTATTGTTGGCAGGAGGCGTCTCTACGGATGCTGCGGTCTGGTTGGCCATCTGGGCGACCGGCGCTGCCGCAGCCATCTTTGCCTGGGCAGAGGCATTATTGACGGCTGAATTGCTGGCAGATGCTGCTCCATAGACCAGCTCATCGGATAGAGGCACATAGTCCTTCTCAAATTCTATTACCATCGCTTCCGGTGTGCCATAATCATAGGCCAGGGCGGCGGGTCTGAAGGCGGGTGGAAGAGCGGTGAAGCCAAGCAACAGCCTATCGGTGCCGCTGCCCGGCGCTACGGTCTCCGGATCAAATCCCAAAGTGGGCCGATAATTCCAGCCCCACTGGTCGAAGAGGGTGAAATTGAATGGAGTCACATTGATGCTCTGGTTAGCAGTGTTCTGGACGCTGACCTGAAGCACCAGCATCTGCTCATCGGAATTTACCGAACTATCGGTGATTCCATAATATCTGACCTTTATCCTATCATTGCTGGCGTTGGGTGTTATCCACCATTTGATGTAAATGGGATCGGATCCCTCAGGAGTGACATTGATCAGCTTGAAGAGGCTGTCTATTTCGGTGAGGAAGTAGACGGTCTGCTTTCCCGAGGAGAGCTGCCGGTACAGGCCGGGATAGTAAGCCAGATCATTCTGATCCAGCAGCTCATAGCTGGCATTCTCTGCACCCATGAGCCCCACGTCCACCTTCAGTATCTCCAATGTAGAATTCTCGTCCGCTACAGGCATCCTGCTGGATCCGAAGATCACCACGGTCGCATTGTCGTTGCTTCCCTGCAGCGGCAGGCCCAGGGCAGTTCCCGAGGCCATTGCCAGAAGAAGGGCTATTAATATGATAATCGATCTCATCTGATACCCCCATTTCATTGTTCTGATATGCTTGCGCTTAAGCCTGCGCTCTTATGGCCAATGCAAACTCATTGATTTCCTTTGCCATTCGATTATATACATTTTATCCAGGATTCTTTTTCCTTCTATCATATCTCCCATCCTGGGAAACCTATATCTGCCTGTTATGGCATAAGCGGAGGCGGTGTTCTTGTTGTCATCGCCCATCCTGGTAACCTGCGGCCTGCCCTATGCCAACGGGCCCTGTCATCTAGGCCATTTAAGAACTTATGTACCGGCAGACATCTTCGTCAGAGGATGCAAGAAGATGGACCGGGAGGTGCTCTTCGTATGCGGCTCCGATGCCCACGGAACTCCCATCGTGGTCAATGCCGAGGCCAGAGGGTTGACACCCAAAGCCCTTGTATCCTTATATCACCAGCACTTCGAGGAGGTCTTCCGGGAAATGGGCGTCAAATTCGACCACTTCGGCGACACCGACGATCCCGCCTGCCACAATCGCACCCAGGAGATGGTAAAGGCCCTCATAAAAGCCGGACACGTCTATCCTAAGGAGATCGAGCTGGCCTATTGCCCCAAATGTGAGCGTTTCCTGCCGGATCGGTATGTGGAAGGTGAGTGCCCCTATTGCGGAAAGCCGGCCCGGGGAGACGAATGCGATATGGGCTGTGGCCGGCACCTGGAGCCGGGGGAGATCAAGAACGCCGTCTGCAAGGTCTGCGGGGGAAAGGCAGAGTACCGAAAGCAGGTCCACTATTTCTTCCATCTCTCCCAGTTCAAGGATTTCCTGCTCAATTATCTGCCCACCCTGGGAGGAACGACATCGGCCAGAAATTACGCCCTGGAGTGGGTCCGCCAGGAGCTGAAGGACTGGTGCATAACCCGCAGCATGGCCTGGGGGGTCAAGTTCCCCGGCCAGGAGGATCTGGTGGTCTATGTCTGGGTGGATGCGCCCATAGGATACATCGCCTTTACCGAGGAGTGGTGCGCCACGCAGGGGCGGGACTGGCAGAGCTACTGGAAGGAGGGCTCCAAAATCATCCATTTTATCGGCGGAGATATCGTCTACCACCACTGCATCTTCTGGCCGGCCATGCTCAAGGGAGCCGGATACGGCCTTCCCTCCGCGGTGGTGGCCAGCGGCATGCTCAAGATCGACGACAAGAAGTTCTCCAAGTCCAGGGGAAATGTGATCTGGGTCAAGGACGACTACCTGCAGCGGGGCTTGCATCCCGATCTGCTCCGCTACTACCTGGCCAGCTATACGGCTCACAATAAGGAGGTGAACTTCTCCTGGAGGATATTTGCCGATAAGGTGAACACCGAGCTGGTGGGAGCTTTGGGCAACTTCATCAACCGGGCTCTGACCTTCACCGCCAAGAACTTTGCAGGACTGGTTCCCGCCGGTGAGATCGACCCCGAGGTCATGGCCAGAATCAAGGAGACCATGCAGGAGGTCTCTGCCGCCCTGGATGAGTACGAGTTCAAGAAGGCCTCTGACAGCGTCATGTCTCTGGCCGATTATGGTAATATCTACTTCCAGAATCATGAGCCCTGGAAGCTGGTCAAGAGCGACATGGCTGCGGCGGCATCGGTCCTCTATAGCTGCCTGCAGATTGCCAAGGCTCTGATCATATTCATGGAGCCGGTCATGCCCTCCAAGATGCAGAACGCCTGGAAGCAGATGGGATTGGAGGGTGATGTGGCGGACAGGCTATTTTCAGAGGCCCTGACTCCTCTAAATGTGGGCCAGGCCCTGGGCCGCCCCGAGATCCTCTTCTCCCGTCTGGAGGAGACATCGGTAAAAGAGCTGGAGGGCATATTTGCCCAAAGGATGGCCGAAGCAGAGGGCCGGAGCAAGGCCGTGGAAAAGGCGGCCGAGAAAAAGAAAGAGATCTCCTTTGAGGAGTTCTCAGCTCTGGATATCCGCATCGGCCAGATCAAAGAGGCGGGAGCGATCAAGGGGTCCAAGAAGCTGCTCAGGCTGCAGGTTGACATCGGGGGCGAGATCCGTCAGGTGGTGGCCGGCATAGCCGAGTCCTGCCCGGCGGAGGAGCTGATAGGCACTTTAGTAGTGGTCCTGGTCAATTTAAAGCCAACCAAGCTCTTTGGCATAGAATCGCAGGCCATGCTTTTAGCCGCAGACCAAGCAGGAGCAGCAGTGCTTCTGCGCCCGGGACAGCCGGTAGAAGTTGGAACTAAGGTAAGATAGGAGGTTAATAGAATTGTTGCAGGTGGAGAATCTGTCCAAAACCTACCGCCAGAAGGACAGGGAGATTGCGGCTTTAAAGAACATCAGCTTTGCCGTAAATCAGGGCGAGATACTGGGACTGGTGGGAAAGAGCGGGGGGGGCAAGAGCACCCTCATGAAGATCCTGAGGGGCATGGAGAGCTTTGACTGCGGCAAGATCCTCCTGGACGGCCTGACCATCACCCCCGACTCCGGGGATGATGTGAAGAGAGCTCAGATGTCGGTCACAGCCATTCACTTGCAGAGGGACTTTGCCCTCTGGACGGAGAGCGCTGTGAAAAATGTGGTGCGGCGGGTCCACTCCCGAAGCACAGGTTACGAGGTTCTGCCCATCCCCGAGGACCATAATTATCAGGAAATGTATCAAGAGGCCCTTTACTACCTGCGTCTGGTGGGCCTGGAAAAGAAAGCTCATCACCTGGCCACGGTGCTCTCCGGCGGGGAGAAGCAGAGGCTGCTCATAGCCAGGCAGTTGGCCAGGAAGCCCAAGATCCTGCTTTTGGACGAGCCTGCTACCATGGCCTGTCCCGCCACCAAGCAAGAGGTGCTGGACACCATTAAGACTGTGAACCGAGAGCTGAATCTGACCATAATCGTGGTCTCTCATCTCCCCGAGATTCATGCCTTCCTGGCGGACAGGCTCATCTGGCTGGAGGGAGGAGAGATCGTGGCCGAGGGCAAGCCGACAGAGATACTGACCAGGTTCCTGGCAGGCATGGGCGAGGTACAGCCCCTGGCAGTCAGATCCAATCCAGAGCCCCTTATCCGGGTGAGAGGCCTTTACAAGAGAAACTGCCTGGTGAGCACGGGTGAGGTCCTGGAGGTTCTGGCCATGAAGGACATCAACTTCGATATCAACCAGGGGGAGATCACCTCCATCATCGGCAACAGCGGCGGAGGCAAGACCACCCTTCTCAAGATCATGCAGGGAGTGAGGATGCCGGACGAGGGCAGCGTCTTTTACCGGCACGGCCAGAACTGGGTGGACATGATGGTCTACTCTCCGGAGAGGATGGAGGTACGTCAGGGCCTGGGCATCATGTACCAGGAGTTTGCCCTTTATGCCGGAGAGATGATCATAGAGCAGATCGCCTATCAGTTGGGGGTCAAGGGCACCGATGTCGTCGAGAACGCCCGGGCG
>NOLC01000041.1:7048-9740 GCA_002256595.1 Methanosaeta sp. NSP1
GATATGTCGGAGGAGGATGCCAAGGCGGCACTGGAGGCATTGGGCCTGACCAGAGATATATTCAAGGATCTGTTCCCCCGATTTCCAGCCACTGAGGCGGAGAAGTTCGCAAAGCCGGTATTTGAGCTGCTCTCTCTTGATCCTGAGGTCTTGTGGAAGCTGCCCGACCAGCTCTCCGGGGGTGAGAAGGTCAGGGCGTCTCTGGCCATTCTGCTGGCTGCGAGACCCAGGGTGCTGATCCTGGATGAGCCCTTTGGAGACATAGATCCCATCACATTGAGGGAGGTCTCCAATGCCATAAAGAGCATCAACGCTGAGCTGGGAACCACCATTCTTCTGGTGAGCCATCATGTCGACTTTGTGAAAGAGGTCTCACACCGGGCCATCTTCTTCGAGAGCGGGGCGATTGTGGCCGACGGCAAGCCGGTGGATGTGGGCAATATCTTTCTATCATCCTGCAATGCCCCTTATCTCAAGCGCCTGGAAGAGCTATTTGCGGCTGGCAGATGATGGGGAATGGACCAGCAGCTTCTTGAGATCTATCGGCAGGTGGCGGATCAGATCTCAGAACAGGATTTTCTGGCCAAGGTGGAAGAGAAGGTGGCTCTCATGGCCGGGCTATGCGACGGCAGGACTGCGGCCATGCTGGTGGCCCGGGACCTGGGCAGCAGCGAGCTTCTGACCAAGATCGGAAGCATCAGGCCGGAGATGGGAAATGTATCTTTTGCCGGCAGAGTTGTATCCGTCTCCGAGGTCAGGGAGTTCTCCCGCTCCGATGGCTCCCTGGGCAGGGTGGTCAATATGACGCTGGCCGATGAGACCGGATCGGTGTGCCTGGCACTATGGGACGAGAATGTGGAGCTGGTACGATCCGGAGATTTGAGGGTTGACCAGTGTCTCAAGGTCAGAGGACTGGCCAGGGAGGGCTATGCCGGAACTGAGGTCTCCCTGGGCCGGGGTGGCGGCCTCGAGGAGGTAGACCTGGACATCCAGCCCCGCCAGGAGGCCTATAAGATCGCAGAGATAAAGGCGGATATGGGCGATGTCAGCCTCCTGGGGATGGTGGTTGATCCCGGCCAAGCCAGGGAGTTCTTGAGAAAGGACGGATCCCAGGGGCGGGTGAGGACTGTGGTCCTGGGAGATGAGACCGGCAAGATCAGGCTCACACTCTGGGATGATCAGGCGACCATGCCCCTGGAGAAGGGGGAGAGCCTGGAGGTTATGGGCGGCTCCTGCCGGGAGAGGTATGGATCTTTGGAGATCTCCACCGGAAGGCTGTGCACTGTAAGAAAGAGCAGCAAGAAGGTGCTTTTTGCCGAAAGAATGACTCCTATCGAGGATCTGGAGCCCGGAGTGATCTGCAGCGTGGCCGGATTTGTGACCGGGCTGGGCGAGGTGAGGGAGTTTCAGAGGGATGACGGCAAGGCTGGTCGGGTGGCCAATATCTACATCTCCGATGATACGGGCCGGGTCAAGGTGGCCCTGTGGGGAGATCATGTGGATCTGCTCCAGGGCCTGGATCTGGGGTGGCGGGCGGAGATCCTGGACGCCCAGGCCAAGAGCGGCTGGAATGATGAGCTGGAGCTGTCCTGCGGCTGGCGCACCAGGATCACTTTCGCCCCGCCCGGATAGCATGGTTAAAGAGAGATGAAGAAAGACGGGGATTGATGGCTACGATATTGCTGGAAGATCTGCCGGGCGTAGGTCCAGCCACGGCGGAAAAGCTGCGTGAGGCGGGTTTTGGATCGGTGGAGGCCATAGCGGTAGCCTCTCCGGGGGAGCTGGTGGCGGCGGCGGAGGTGGGAGAGGCCACCGCGGCCAAGATCATAGCCGGGGCCAGACAGGCGGCAGATGTGGGCGGCTTTGAGACGGGAGACCAGATACTGGAGAGGAGAAAGCTGGTGGGCAAGATCACCACCGGCAGCAAGGGCTTCAATGAGCTTATGGGAGGGGGCATGGAGACCCAGTCCATTGTGGAGCTCTATGGCGAGTTCGGATCGGGCAAGACCCAGGTGGCCCACCAGTTGGCCATCAATGTTCAGCTCCCGGTGGAGATGGGGGGTCTCGGCGGCTCGGCGGTTATCATCGACACAGAGAACACCTTCCGGCCGGAGAGGATAGCCCAGATGGTGCGGGGACTTCCCCCGTCGCCGGACGGCCGGGAGTGGGAGCCGGATGAGTTTCTGAAAAACATCAACGTGGCCAGGGCTTTTAACTCCAATCACCAGATACTGCTGGCGGAGAGCGCCATGGACCTGGCGGAGAAGTCCCGCAGCTCAGAGCGTCCGGTGCGCCTGCTCATTGTGGACTCGGTCACGGCTCACTTCCGGGCCGAGTATGTGGGGCGGGGCACCCTGGCGGACAGGCAGCAGAAGCTCAACAAGCACCTGCACGATCTGATGAGGTTCGGGGACCTGAACAATGCCCTGATCCTGGTCACCAACCAGGTCATGAGCAAGCCGGACACATTCTTCGGAGATCCCACCAAGCCGGTGGGCGGTCACGTGCTGGGCCATACCGCCACATTCCGTCTTTATTTGCGCAAGTCCAAGGGAGAGAAGCGCATAGCTAAACTGGTGGACTCACCCAACCTGCCGGATGGAGAGGCGGTATTCACTGTGACCACGGATGGGGTGAAGGACTGATGTCGGAGGACATGGCTGTATTGAAACAATTTGAAGATATTTCTAAT
>NOLC01000158.1 GCA_002256595.1 Methanosaeta sp. NSP1
CAAAGCAAATAACCGGATGTTTCGGATCATAGGGCTGTTCATAGAGATCCAAGACATCCTCCATACGCCAGATGAACTCACTCGTCATCTTTCCTATGCACCAGCGGGTTTTTAGCCAAGGCTTAATTTCATTACAACGGGAGTGCAGAGGGTCACGGATACCCCGACCTTCAGGTCGGGGAGGAAGTGAACCCTCGCCCGGATTTCATGTTATCTTGAGATTGATTAACAGGGCTATCATGCAATCGAGCGTAGATACGCAATTATTCTGATGAGCAGATCCCGGAAACCGAAGATTCGGATGTTTCTGGAATCCGGCTAACCTGGGGCGCGCGGCCCGAAGCATACCCCATCCCTTTAGGGTGGGGTGGCCGCGCGCAGTTTGATTTTGCAGAAAACGAGGTACACTACCTTATCTACCAAAGGACAGGGCACTAAAATATAAATTTTCCAAGCACATATGATAATCCAGGATGTTGATATTATGAACAAAGACCCTGAAAGCATCACCTCCGAATTAAAGGCGGTCCATGAAGATCTGCGGCTCATACCGGCAGAGATAATTGTGGTATCTGATTGGGTTCGCCTGAAATGCCGTTATGGGTGCGATAATTATGGCAAGCGGCTGGGCTGTCCGCCCTTCAGCCCCACCCCCGATGAGACCAGAGCGGTCATCTCCGAGTACCGCTATGCTGTTCTGGCCCGCTTCAAGGTTACTCCCGACCCCAAGATGGCGGCAAAACATAGCAGACGGGCCCTATCAAGCTCTGCAGTAAAGATGCAGAATACAATGGCTGAGCTGGAGAGAGCTGCCTTTTTGGCTGGCTGCTATAAGGCCTTCAGCATGAGTGCCATGCCCTGCGCACTTTGCGAGACCTGCGTAATAGAGGAGATGCATAAAAAGGATCAGGCCATATTCCCTCTGGACGGCATCAAATGCAAGAACAAGGAGATTATGCGTCCCTCAATGGAGGCCTGCGGCATTGATGTCTTCAAGACGCTGACAAATGCCGGCTTCAAGCCGGAGGTTCTCAAGAGCACCAAGGAGAATGTGGAGATCTATGGTCTGATTTTGCTTGACTAGGATGTTAGGCTAATATACCAACAGATCCCTGCCAGGAGAATGCAATGGGAATTGATCGGCTCGGGTGCAGCCTTCTTGACCATGTTCGGCTTTGTGCCTCAAATAATCAAGATCCAAAAGACAAAATCGGTAGAAGATGTAAGCCTGCACATGCTCCTGCAGTTTGCCTTAGGCATGCTCCTCTGGCTGCTCTACGGCATCCACATCAAAGACAGCATTCTCATCATAGCCAACGCCGTATCCTTTGTCAGCCTGATTATGGCTATCGTATTATTTTTTAAATATAGGAATTGAGTGCCAACTGGAGATGAATAGCATAAATCGATCATTATCTATTTACAGAAATTTAGCTACCCTGCTTTGATGCCCCAGACTGTTGAATTCCAGGCGATCGATTCTGTTGATCGCTGATAGATGCTTTGAGATGAATGTTTTAGATCCAACTCCTATCCCCAGAACCTCTTGGTCCGGGCATACTCCCTCTCCGCCTTTAGAATATCCCGGTAGAACTCCATCTCGTCCCTCTGGCGCTTGCCGACAACCCGCGTCGCCGTCTCCGGCCCCAGACCCCGGCTGGCCAGAGCAATGGCTGCGGTCTTGCCGTAGCTCAAGACCAGGTTGGCATTGCGAAAGACCCTCTTGGTCCGCCTCCTGTCCTCAGCCGTCTTCTTCTTCTCCGGCTTTCTCACCACAGCAATCTCCTCCTCTTCCCAGGGCTTGAGAGCGGCGATCATGCGTGAGCTGCATAAGGGGCACTCCGGCTGATCAGCCACCCTCTCCACGGGACGCAGGCTCTTCCATCTCTTGCAGCTCACGCAAAACAAGAGCACCCGGTCGCTCATGATTCGGCTCTTTAAGAGGTCTATGACCGCAGCGTCTGCGTGCTCTGGAGATGTGACATCTCTGCCGCCACCTCGGCCGCTGCTGCCTATGGGAGACAGCGAGCCGGTGATGACTTTGATCGATCCGTCCCTTATCCTTTCCAGGACCCACCTGGCCCTCTCTATGTCCAGCCGGTCGTGGTATATCTCTCGCAGAGCTTCGCGATACATGGGCGTTTTCTCGAATACGGCCAGAAGTTTAGCCATGCTCACCCTCTGATAGTCTATATCACGGGAGAATGCCCCGAACTTGCGGGCCACATGCACCATCTTCCAGCGGAGAAGGGTGGTGTTCTTGAGGGTCATCTCCAGAATGGGCTCGACGTAGGATGGGTCCAGCTCTTCCAGAGTTCGGGCGATCTCTTCGGCCAGAAGAGGCCTGGGAAGGGCCAGTTCAATGCGGTAGGGATCTACGGAGATCTCTACGCTGCTGCCGAAGCGGGCCGAGAGAAGGGAGGAGATGACCCGGCCCAGGGTGTCATTGGTCTTATGTCCCAGGCAGGCATTGATAACCGCTCCCTCTCCTCCGCTCTCGACAACAATATGGGATTGGTCAGGGATGGGGTGGCCTTTGTCCACCTGCCGGGAGATGAGCACTATCAGCTCCCTGCCGGCCTCTCCATTAACAGGGTAATTCTCCTGCA
>NOLC01000064.1 GCA_002256595.1 Methanosaeta sp. NSP1
GCAGTCCTGGTGGAGATTGCCGATGAGATCTCGGTGCACTGGATCTGAAAGGATATATAAATGAGAGAAGAGACCGATCAGGCCCTTCGGGCCATGAAGGAGCTATGCAAACTCATTGCTGATGGGGGATTGAGAGACAGGGAGAGGGCGGAGAAGGATATGGATGATATGATCTCCCGGGACTACGAGCCCTACTTCTCGGGTAATGCCGCTCTCTGCCTGCTGGCAGAGTGCCAGAGATGCGGTGGGTGCTGCCGGGAGGAGAGGAGCATTGCCGTTTCCATAGAGGACTGCCGCAGGATAGCCCGGCACATGGGGCTCTCCCAGAAGAGGTTCATGATGGGCTACACCCTTCCCCATGAACTGAATAGGGCTCGTGTAGGCTCGGCCAGGATGCTCAAGAAGGCTGGTGGGGAGGCCTGTCCCTTCTTCGATCCTCTTCTGCCCGGATGTAAGGTTCATCCGGTCAAGCCCCAGGTATGCAGGGCTGCACTCCATCTATCCAAGATGAATCTGCTTTTATGCGAGGAGGAAAAGAAGATCGGGGCCATACCCGGCTGTCCGGCCGACGCTGCTCTGCGTGAGCAGTTGGCGCAGTTTCGCCGCAATCTGGATAGGAATCCTGCCGCGCGGCAGGAGCTGGAGGCCCTCTTCTCCTCCCACAAGCCGGAGGTCGAGCTGTTCCTTCTGCTGCTGCGCCTGAAGGGCCTGGAGATCTATTTCGGTGGCGATAGGGCGGAGCGGCTGGCACGGCGACTGGGCCTGAAAAGGATGCCCGAGGATGGGGAGCTGAGGGATGGAGCTATGCTTTATGCGGCGGCCCTCAGCTACGGCTGCCTCTCTTTAAAGACAGAGCTAAAAGAAGAAAAGACTTGAAAGGAGATTACAAACCCATCTGGGCCTTGAACCACTGCCACATATCTCTGGCCGCCCGGTCCAGGGCATTCTCAGCCGACTCCTCAATCTGGGGAAGAAGCTCTTCCTTTATGTCCCGGCCCACATCTTCCAGGGCTCCGCCTGGAAGGTCGTATGATCCCTCATCCCACCAGTATTGGGGATCGAACTCATTATCGGTGGAATTGTCCAGCCGGGCGTGGCCGCTGTCCACCAGCATGCGGTTGAAGTTGGGCGCTGCCAGGGGCTGGCCGTAGGCTCCGGCCAGGCAGGCCACGCAGACCAGCCGGCCTTCGGCGTCCCGGCCACTGGCAGAGAGGTCATCGATATCCAGGTACACTTTCTTATCTTGCAGAATGGAATAGGTGAAATCCCTGGCAGCAGGGCCTTCTCCGGTCTTCATATCCGGAGAGTCCACATCGGCCAGCCGGACCCTCTCCGTCCTGCCCTCAACTCTGGGATCGTCCTTCTCTATTTCCAATTCGAAGGTATCACCGTCTATCACATTGGTAACCCTGCCGTAGGTTTCGTCCGGCGCGGCCTGGGTGGGGCAGGAGAGCAGAAGAATGAAGCACGTGGCTGCAAACGATATCGATAATATGGATTTGGGTCTGTTTCTAGGGTTAAGAATCATTGCTCTCTGCCTCCTTATTCCGCGGGTCATGCTGATCATCCGCTCAAGCCCGATCTACCATTATCTTGAGGGTCATGGACCGGTTAATGGTGCCGTTTACCGCCCAAATCCCGTACTCGGTGGTCTCATTGGGCTCTACCCGGACAGTGCCTTTGAGGTCAACTGCTCCCACCCCTGGGTGGATCAGCACTTTCTCCGCCCCGATCACACTCCAGCTCAGGTTGGAAGCTCCGCCTGGAACGACAACCACCGGATCGGCGTGGAAGGACTCTATGACCGGATACTGGTGGCCGTAGAAATTGAGCGCCAGAAGTCCTCCGCCCAGGAAAGCCGCCAGGAGCAGGATCCAGATGGCTATTCCCGTCGGCGTCTTCCAGAAGGACTTTTGCATCTCCCAGTAGTTTTTCCTCTCGGCCATCAAAAAAGGCTTGCGGCTTTTTAGTAGATATAATCTGCTGTTTCAGTTAATGGGGGAGAGGGCTTCTTGCATCTGCCAGGACGGCCCGCCTCCCCGCCCAGTTCAGACCACTACCGTATGCCAGCATCTCCTCCGTCCAGGTGGCGGAGTGCTCCCACATTCATCATATGGACTGTGAGGCCGGACCGGGTCGCTTATTCCGACTGGCGGCATAGGGAGAGCCGGCAAGGAAAATCCGGGCTTCTAGAGCAAGCTGACGGATATCTTTACCTACAATAAAATCCCCTCCATTGGAAGAAGGTGATCATATGTTTCCGGGACTAGAAGGTCTGGGCGGAAGGGGCGGCATGAGCCCCAGGAAGATGAAGGGCATGCTCAAGAACATGGGCATAAATATCGATGAGCTGGAGAACGTCATCGAGGTGGTCATACGATTGGCCGATAGGGAGATCGTCATATCCAATGCCTCGGTGGCCATAATGGACGCCCACGGCCAGAGAAGCTATCAGATATCAGGAGATGCATCCGAGCGCTCAATCTCTGCTGATGCAGCCCTGCCAGCAGAGCCGGCTCCGGAGATCCCCGACTCGGATGTGGAGCTGGTCTCAGCTCAGACCGGGGCCAGCCCGGATGAGGCGAAAGCCGCTCTGCTGGAGGCCGGAGGCGACCTGGCTGCGGCCATACTGAAGCTGACAGATAAATAGATCCTGCAGAATGCAGCAGAGATTTTAAGACCAGAAGCATGCCGGCCATCATTCGCGATCCGGTTCATGGGGCCATAAGCATAAATGAGCTGGAGAGAGAGCTCATCCTCTCCCGCCCCATGCAGAGGCTGAAGGGCATCCGGCAGTTGGGACTGGTGGATTGCGTCTATCCCGGGGCAGCACACAGCCGGTTTGAGCATTCTTTAGGCTGCATGCATATGGCCGGCCGGATAGCAGAGCACCTGGATCTCTCTGCGGAGGAGGTAAGAATGGTGCGCCTGGCCGGTCTGCTGCATGACCTGGGCCACTCCGCCCTCTCCCATGCCGTTGAAGGGGTATTGAGCCGAAATCCGGACATCCAGCCGGTCATGGAAGGCAAGGCTGTCTCCCGCCATGAGCAGTTCACCCGCCGCATCATCATGGATCATCCTTTCGGAGAGGAGGCCCTGCGGATTGCGGAGAGGCTCTACGGCGAGAGCGGGCAGCTTTTCTCAGAGGTGGCTGATATCGCCTCGGGGATGAAGCCGCCCCTGGGCCAGATCATAATGGGTGACATCGACGCCGATAGGATAGATTTCCTTCTGCGCGACTCTCACCATGCAGGCGTCTCTTTAGGGCTGGTGGATACCGACCAGATCCTGCAGGCCCTCACCATCAAGGAGGGTCGGATCGTCCTGGCCGGGCAGGGCGACTATGCCGCGGATATGTCCCAGACCGCAGCCGAGTCCATGCTCATCGCCCGGGCTCATCACTACAATGCCCTCATCTACCATCCCCGCGTCCAGTCCCTGCGGGCCATGCTCCTCTCGGCTCTGGAGCGGGCCCTGCAGAGCATGCCCGCGGAAGAGGCCAGGAGCAGCATAATTTTGTTCTTCCGGGAGTACACCGATCCGGATCTCCTGGATTTTATCAGACGCAGGGGGGACGATGCCTGCCGGAGCCTCCTGGAGGGCATAATCTTTGGACGGGCCCTGCCCCTTGCGGCCAGGTTCGACCACCGATCCCTGCCGCCCGACATCCGGATGGCCCTTTCCTCCATCTCCCGCCACGGGCGCATGAGAAAGCTCTTCGAGGATTCATTGGGCAAAAGGTATGGCGCCCTGGTGGATGTGACTGTGGGCAGCGGAGTGCCCCGCTCCATGAGAACTGAGGCAGGAGCATTTCTCTATGATGATTCCGCCCTGGCGGCGGGTCTGGTCAGGTCGCTCACCCGCCAGATTGCCATCTCCTTCTTCTCGGAAGGCCGGCCCCAGATATCCCTGCCGGAGATAAGAGCCCAGGCCGAGAGGCTCCTCTCCTTTATCCGCTCCGAGAGCAGCCTTCCCATAGACGGATTGCTGCTGCTATTTTTTACCCTGCACCGCATGCTCTCGGAGAGCTTCGGGGAGAAGGTTCTGGTGCCTCGCATCAGAAACATAACCTGGCTCTACCGAACCGTGGCCAGGATAATAGATCAGGGCCCATCAGAGCTTTCCGGCCTCTTCGACTACAGCTTTCACGGCGATTACGGCTTTCCCTACAGCGAGAGGCTCTTCGAGGACATCCAGATTCTGGTTGCCAATGGGATGATCTATCAGGATTTGAGGCACTATGAGCGGGACGGAAGGTGGCTGCTGCGATACGAATACATGCTCACGGCAGAGGGGATAGGATATGCACAGACAGTCAGCTCAGCCTATGAGAGGGAATCAGAGGCCCTGGCCAGTCATCTGCGCCACGAGAGGCATTCCATCCCCTATGATGTGGTGAGCCTTAATCTGCGTAGCTACTCCGTGAAAAGGGCCTGAGAATCGAAGCCCGAATTTAAGGGCATCAAGACAAAAAAAGCATGGCAGCCGGCATTAAATGCCGGCTATGAGAGCCTTCAGCTCTAATTCATCTGGTGCATCTTGAAGGGGCTCTGCTCGTAGGACTGGACGGCGCTGGAAGGCGTCCAGGCATCGCTCAGGAAATCGTAAATGGCCTCTCCGGTCCAGGCCAGCTCTCCGCCCTTCTTGGCTCCTGTGGCAGTGTATACAGGAGGCACTGCGGCCGGTGGTGTGTAATTTTCATCCAGGAAGTCCAGAATGGCATAGGTGGAGTTATTCAGGGTGGTGTTGTTGCGGGTCATATTTTTGAGCACGCCCATGGCCTGATCTGCCAGGGGGGCTTCAAATTGGCTGGGAGCCCAGCTATCATTGAGGAAAGCGGCCTGGCTGGCGGTGGTCAACACAGAGTTCTCGGCAGGTTCTGGGGTAACCTTGACCTTATCTTTCAAAACCGGGGCGGCTGGTTCGGCTACAATGGCGGGGAGCAGCCCGCTGAGAGCCACCAGAGCAATTAGAGCAAGTATAATATGTTTCATGGGGGTCTTAATTACTTTCCAGGTATCCATAAAGCTTTCCGTCGGCGCGGGGCATTGTCATTGGTTTTGTTTTTGCCTCTGCCGGGCTTTCAGCTCTGATGTGATCGCACCGGGATGCTCGGCCAGATATGCCGCCACCTGGGGCAGGTGCACCAGAGTGCAGTTGATGCAGCTCCAGAACCTCTTTCCTTTTTTGGTTCTCACATAGCTGCCCAGCTCCTCATCTTTGCATGGGTATAGCGGACAGAAGCAATGGGTGCAATCCTGCTCCGGGAAGTGATGGCAGGGATAATAGGGGCAATTGTCTTTGCCTGTGGCCTGGGCCGGCTGGTCTGCCGCCACACGGACCAGGCACGGATCGTCGGTCACCAGCCCGTCTGCCCCCAGGCGCAAGATCCAGTTCGCCTCCTCTCTGCTGTTGACCGTCCAGGGATAGACAGCCAGCCCTTGCTGATGGGCCTCTTTGAACAGCCTGGCGTTGACCCGGCGGGGAAAGATGGCGCATGCTTCTGCTTCCAGAGCCAGCCGGACAGGATTGATGGGGAGAGCAGAGATGATGATGCCGGTCTTGAGGCAGGATATCTCCGATAGCTCGCGCAGGCTGGCATGATAAAAGGAGGTCACCATGCAGTCCTCTCCGGAGACGCTCTCTGCCACCAGTCCCTCCAGGCCCTCCTCCTTCATCTCTAGGACCAGGCCCAGTTTCAGCTCTCTGGCCAGGGATACGGCCTCTTTAAGGGTGGGCACTTTTGATCTTTGATCCAAGCTGCCGTCGCGATTCCTGAGCTTCAGGCACTTCAGCTCCTCGAGGCTGAGATCTCCCACCAAGCCGCAGCCGCTGGTGGTGCGGTTCAGGCTCTCATCATGCATCAGCACCAGCTCGCCGTCGCGAGAGAGCCTCACATCCAGCTCCACCCAGTCAGCCCGGCAAAAAGCTGCCCGCTCTATGCCCTCCAGGCTGTTCTCCGCGGCAAGGGCGCCAGCAGTTCTATGAGCTATGACCAGAGCCATCAGACTGCATATGAGGCGAAAACATATCCTTTTTTTGCTGCCTGCATCCTGGCAAAGGATTATACCCCCGGAGGGCAACGATTTGGCCGAATGCTGGCCAATCTAAATAAATTCTGCAGCCTGAAGAGGGACATAGCTGAGATCAATATAGATCCCCTGCAGCGAGGGGGAATTCTGACGCCTCAGGCCCGCGCTGCCCTGGTGGAATGGGGCGACGGATATTCTGTTTGCGACTTTTGCGCCGGAATGCTGGACCACATCACCAATCCTCCCGTGGAGGAGTTCGTGCACGCTGCTTTGCCAGAGTTCCTGGGCACTGATGAGGTGCGCATCACCCACGGAGCCAGGGAAGGAAAGTTTGCCGCCATGCATGCCCTCTGTGAGAAGGGAGACACCGTGGTGGTGGACGGCAACGCCCATTACACCACCATCCTGGCGGCAGAAAGGGCGGGCCTGAAGATTGAGTATGCCCTGCCCAGCAAGCCTCCCCATTATGCCCTCAATGCAGACGCATACATGCAGGCCATAGAGCGGGCCTATGAGCAGAAGGGCAATGTGAGCCTGGCAGTTCTCACCTATCCGGACGGAAACTATGGCAACCTTCCCCCGGCGCGGGAGATAGCCGAGGTCTGCCACGACTACAGCGTGCCCCTGCTGCTCAACGGGGCCTATGCCGTGGGACGCATGCCGGTCAATGCCCGGGAGCTGGGAGCGGACATCATCGTGGGCAGCGGCCATAAGTCCATGGCCGCCTCCGGGCCGGTGGGAGTGCTGGGCGCCTCGGAGGAATATGCCCGGCCCATGTTCCGGCTCTCGCCAACCAAGAAGAACAAGGAGGTGGAGCTTCTGGGCTGCACAGTGCGGGGCGCTCCACTCCTCACCATGATGGCCTCTTTTTCCGCCGTGGTGGAGAGGGTGGCCCACTGGCTCTGATGTTCTTTATGGCCGAAAACCTCTATCAGATCTCCCAGAAGGCCAAGAAGGGCCGCTACTTCCTCTACCGGGACCTGAAGGATCGGGGTATTTCCGGGATCAAGCCCGGCCTCACCCGCCAGTTCAAGCTATCCACATTTGGCCTGGCCCGGGAAGAGCTGGAGCGGGTCTTGCAGGCATTCCGTCAGATCATAGAGTCCTACCAGTAGCCAGGGCTCTACTATGGCAATCCGCTGCCTCCCATTCCTATGGGTATCTGGCTGATGTCTCCCACTCCGGTCAGGATCCTGTCCGCATCCTCACGCACATCATGGAATCTGGACTTCTGGTCGGTTGTGGAAGGCAAGGCGGTGGCAGGCTGTGCCGGGGAGGCGCTCTCGCCTGTCAGAGCGGCATCTTTATTCTGGCCTGAAGACGGCTCAGTGGGTGGGGAGGCCACCACCGCCGCCGGAGTGTAGCTGGTGAGATCAGGATTGATCCAGATGGCATGGAACTGTCCTCTTTGGGTGATGTTTCCATCGCATACCTGAAAGATGTCTCCAGAGATTGATTCCGAGGAGGGATCGTATCTTCCTATGAGGCGGCTCGAGCACAGCGTATCTCCTTTCTGTGCCGTCAATGCCAGGATGACCTCATCTTGATCTACCATCCCAACGGCCAGGCCGTTCCAAGCCTGGCCGCTATCCGGCTCAAACTTGGCCTGGCCGTAGAGGTCGCCAATTTCCTGACGAAGGAGCATGATCACCTGGCCGTCTTCCTCTATTCCGGTTATGGACCAGATGTAATTCAGGTTGTGTCTCTCTTCTCCGGATTGGCTGGGAGAGGATTCTGCCATCAAAGGCGTCTGGCTTTTCGATTCATTGCCGGGCTGTCCTTGAGATGAACCTGCCCAAAAGATGATCAGTAGCAGCAGGCCAACTATCTTTAATGTCCTCATCTTTTCACCTCAGAATTTCGAATTTATTATTACTATAAAAGAATAAAAAATTGTTTTAAGCTGGGGTAGGGAAAGAGGATGCTGCGCGGAGAAGGCCGCGCCTTTAATTAAGTCCGCTTCCGCCCATGCCCGGTGGAACGCCGCTCAAATCTCCACCCGGTCCGATCTTGTCTTTGTAGGTGCGAACGTCTACAAACCTCGATTTCGGCTCCTGCACCGTCTCGGTGGAGGATGTGGTGTTGACTGCGGCAGGCACCGTCGTCTCCTCTATCTCCGCTTCAATTACCGCCGGAGTGTAGCTGGATGTGCCCGGGCTGATCCACATGGCGCTGAATTGGCCGCCGCCTACCTTCTGGCCGCCGCTGGTCTGGGTGAAGTTTCCATTGATGGTGTCATTGGCGTATGTGCCGGTCATCTTGGTGACAACCATCTTATCTTCCTTCTGAGCAGCCATGCTCAACTCCACCTGGTCTCCTTCAACCGAGCCTGTGCCCTCGGCATTCCAGGCATTTTCGCCATCGGCTTCGTACTTGGCCCGGATGAAGAGATCGGATCCTTCCTGATCTATGGCCATGCTGACAGGTCCAGCCTCAATTCCGGAAAACGACCAGATGTAGTTCAGGTTCAGGGCGGATGGTGCCGATTGGTTGCTTTCATTGGCTGCATCGACAGGAGAGCTTGCATTGCCATCCTCCTGGGCCCAGGAGGGGGCGGCCAGCAGAAACACGAGCATCAAAGGGAAAATTATACATTTCTTATTCAATAATATGCCTCCGATTTGTCTAGACTATTTGGCGATAGACTTTTCGTCATTTGCCTATAATTCACCCAACTCACCTTCTCCTTTATAAGCTTTTCATATGATATGATCCAATCTGAAAGGCGATCCTGAAATCCTTCCCCTTTGCCCTGGCAAGCAATCTCCGAGACGAAAGAGGCATGTACCACCCCAGACCATGTGCCTTGCATGCGCACATTCGTCATCGTGGGCCACAAGGCCACCACTTCTCCCAATTTCTCCCTGGAGGATATACCCGGCACCTCCGGCCGGCTGGATATTCTATGCCGGGCTGTAACAGCCGCCTTCGTCATATCGCACGGCATCAGAAAGGATGCCTCGGTTTGTCTGGTGCTGCTGGGTGGCGAGGCGCCCAAGACCATTCTTCTGCATGGCGGGAGCCTGCGCCATCTCAATCCCGACGCCTGCCTGAGCTTTTAGAGGATCTCAAAGAGGCGGATCTGGTGTACCTGAAGGAAGACGGGCCGGACATCCGAGGCATGGAAGGCATCAGCTCCGCAGGGAAGACTGTTTTCATCCTGGGCGACCACACCGGAATGGCGGAGGAAGAGGAGGAGCTGATGGGCCGGGCCGGGGCCAGGAAAGCCTCGTTGGGGGAGACGAGCCTGCACGCCGACCACTGCATTGTCATATTGAACTGGATGCTGGACAGCAATGCATTTATGCCGGGATGAAGAGCAATATTTCCTGAATTCTGATTGGTGATATGAAATGTCCAATTTAAAGAGCCCCTGGCTGGCAGTGATCCTGAATCTGCTCATTCCAGGCCTGGGCCATATCTATCTGGGTCTCGTCAAAAGGGGAATAGTCCTTTTCTTCCTCACGGCGGCAGTGGCAGCTATCAGCTCGGGCATGGGCTGGATTTTGGGGGTCATACTCTGCTCCTATGATGCCTATCAGATTGCCAAAGGCAGACCGGCACCATTCGATTTTCTGGAGAAGTATATTGGAGAAGAATAATTCGGGCGAACAGAGGGACCCATTGGGAAATCTAGCCATCACCCTGGTCCCCGATGATCTTCTTTTGCCGGTAGTCCTCT
>NOLC01000218.1:0-2591 GCA_002256595.1 Methanosaeta sp. NSP1
AATGGCATTCTCTCCCATCTCTCCGCCGACGGTTAAGAATTGGATATTGTCTAGCTGGCCAGGGAGAGAATGCAGGCAGACTCCAGCCCGCTCTTCTGATTGAGGAGCGGCCCCTTTAGCCAGAGCCTGGCCGGCTGCCAGGCCGTCTGTTCCCTTCAGCCCCACTCTTCCTCCCATGCCGGCTATGGGATTGATGAGAAATCCTATTTTTGCGACCTTGGCTGCGGTCATACCTTGGGCAGCTTGGCCAATGACTGGCGCACCAGATCGGCAGGATACTCGTAGTCCACCAGCTTGCCGTCGTTGTAGGCATCGTAGGCCGCCAGATCAAACTGCCCATGGCCGGATAGGGAGATGAATATGGTCTTGGCCTCACCGGTCTTCTTGCACCTCAATGCCTCATCTATGGCCGGCTTGATGGCATGAGACGCCTCGGGGGCTGGAATTATGCCTTCGCATCGGGCGAAGAGTGTGGCCGCCTCGAAGACCTCGGTCTGCTGCAATGCTGTGGCCTCTATCAAGCCGTCATGCACCAGATTGCAGAGCAGGGGAGCGTCTCCATGATAGCGCAGGCCGCCGGCATGAATCCCCGGTGGAATGAAATCGTGGCCCAGAGTGTACATCATTAGCACCGGGGCCATGCCAGCGGTATCGCCGAAGTCGTAAGCATAGAGCCCCTTGGTCAGGGTGGGACAGGCGCTGGGCTCGCAGGCCACCAGGCGAAGATCTTTCTTGTCCTTCATCTTATCCGGGATGAAGGGGAAGACCATGCCCGGGAAGTTGCTGCCTCCGCCGCAGCAGCCGAACATGACATCCGGGTAGTCATCAGCCAGATCGAACTGCTTTTGCAGCTCCAGGCCTTCCACTGTCTGGTGCAGCAGGACATGATTCAGCACCGATCCCAGGGAGTAGTTGGTGTCGCTATGGGTGGCAGCATCCTCCACCGCCTCGGATATGGCTATGCCCAGGGAGCCTGGTGTATCAGGCATCTCCGCCAGGACTTTTCTGCCGAACTCGGTTTTGTCCGAGGGGCTGGAAAAGCATTCAGCGCCCCAGACCCGCATGGCGCTCTTTCTGTAGGGCTTGCTGTCAAAGCTGGAGCGGACCATATAGACGGTGCATTTGAGGCCAAAAAGGCAGGTGGCCAGAGATAAGGCCGAGCCCCACTGGCCGGCCCCCGTCTCCGTGGCCAGCCGCTCTATGCCTTCTTTCATATTGTAGTATGCCTGGGGGACGGCGGTGTTGGGCTTGTGGCTGCCGGCCGGGCTGACGCCCTCGTACTTATAGTAGATTCTGGCCGGGGTCTTCAGGGCCTTCTCCAGGCCGGCGGCGCGGTACAGAGGCGTGGGTCTCCAGAGGCGGTAGATCTCCCTTACCTCCTCCGGGATGTCGATCCAGCGCTCAGTGCTCATCTCCTGCCTGATAAGGGCTTTGGGAAAGATCATCTCCATGTCGGAGGCGTTCAAGGGCTGCAGAGTCCCAGGGTGCAGGGGGGGTCTGAGGGGCGTGGGCATATCGGCAGCTACATTGTACCACTTCTTGGGGATCTCTTCCTCGTCGAGCATATATTTGATCTTCATATCCCGGACACTCCATCTTTTAGCTAAATTGTATTCTTGTGTACATCGTTGATATTGCCGGATTTATTTAAAGGCTTTGAAATGGTCTGAAGAGTTTTCGCCTGATGAGTCCCGATAAGGTCAAGATTTATTTATCTTGGATGAGATGGCCCTTGACATGAGCGGCCAAACCCTGTCGGAGAAGATATTCTCTAAAGCCTCCCAAAAAGAGGTAAGTGCCGGCGAATTCGTCATGGCCAAGATCGATGCGGCCATGATCCACGATATAACTGGACCGCTGGCGGTCAAGGGCTTTTATGAAATTGCGGGCAGGGAGGGGAAGGTATGGGATCCTGCCAGGATCGTCATGCTCTTCGATCATCAGGTGCCCGCAGACAGCCTCAAGGCGGCGGAGAATCATATATTGCTGCGAAAATTCGCGCAGGAGCAGTCCATACTCAATTATGATATCTTCTGCGGGGTGTGCCATCAGGTTATGCCGGAGATGGGGCATGTCCTGCCCGGAAATATCATTGTGGGCACGGACTCGCATACCTGCACCTATGGGGCACTGGGTGCCTTTGCCACCGGGATCGGGTCCACGGACATGGCCTCGGTCTTTGCCACCGGAAAGCTCTGGTTCAGGGTCCCCGAGACATTGCAGTTGATCCTGGATGGCAGGCTGGCGGATAGGGTGACATCCAAAGATGTGGTGCTCCGGATCATCGGGGACATCGGCGCGGATGGAGCCAACTATCTGGCCTGTGAGTTCAAGGGCGCGGCAGCGCAGCGGATGAGCATTCCGGAGAGGATGACCGTCTCCAATATGGCCATTGAGATGGGGGCCAAGGCAGGCATATTTGATGCCGATGAGACAGCCATAAGATATCTGGAGGAGAGGGTGAAAGACCGCTCAGCGATTCGGGAGAGAATAGCAGAGAGCGATGAGGATGCCGCCCTTTCTAAGAGAAGCTGGGATGTGAGCCAATTGGAGCCTCAGGTGGCCCTGCCTCACAATGTGGACAATGTGAG
>NOLC01000218.1:2604-3529 GCA_002256595.1 Methanosaeta sp. NSP1
GATGAAGGGCGAGCCTGTAGCCAAGGGCGTGCGCATGATCGTTGTGCCCGCCAGCAGGATAGAGTACATGAAGGCGCTTCGTGCCGGACTGGTGGAAAAGTTCATGGAGGCGGGTGCAATGGTGGAGTCTGCCTGCTGCGGGCCGTGCATGGGCGGAAGCTTCGGCCTCTTGGGCGCGGGAGAGCGCTGCCTGGCCACATCCAATCGCAACTTTGTGGGACGGCAGGGAAGCCCCCAGGCCTATGTCTATCTGGCCTCGCCGGCCACGGCAGGAGCGAGCGCCATCACCGGCTATATCACCGACCCCAGAGAAGTCTAGATGAAGATCGCACTCAAGCTGGCCTATTTTGGGGAGAGCTACTATGGCTTTCAGCGCCAGCCTGGCCTGGTCACTGTGGACTCCGAGGTTAGAAAGGCGCTGGCACAAATCGGCGTCATCCACGGCGACTTCTGCTATGCCGGCAGGACGGACCGGGGGGTCTCCGCTCTGGGCCAGGTGATTGACTTCTGGATCGATGAGGACAAGGCCGCCCTGGCCAGGCCGCGTTGTGTGAACGGCCGGCTGCCCCGTGATATCTGGACCTGGGCCTGGGCCGTAGCGCCGGTGGGCTTTTCTGCCCGCTGGAATGCCCAGTGGCGGGAGTATCGATACCTGCTCTGGCATCCGGGCCTGGACCTGGAGGCATTGCGCTGCGGCGCTGAGCAGCTCCTGGGCCGGCATGATTTCAGGAATTTCTCCTCCTCCAAGGTGGACACGGTGAAGACGGTCCAGAAGCTGGAGGTCTCAGAGCAGGGTGGGCTCTTCATCTTCGATATCCGGGCGGACGGCTTTCTCTGGAATATGGTGCGAAAAATCGTCGGCGCCCTGGAGAAGATGGGGTCCGGCCAGAAGGATTGGGCCTGGTTCTCAGAGCTGCTGCGCCCG
>NOLC01000126.1 GCA_002256595.1 Methanosaeta sp. NSP1
ATCGCACCTTTTCACCAGCTCCACGATCTCGGGATAGATCCTGGTGGGCGTCAGCAGCTCCTCGCCGATGCTCTTCTCCCCTCCGGGCATGGTATCGAAATAAGTGTACTTTGACTCGGCGATGATGCGCCGGGCCAGGGTGTAGCCGTTGCTGTGCAGCCCGGAGCCGGGCACGCCCACCAGGACATCCCCTTCCCTGATCTTCTCCCCGGTGACGACCTTGTCCTTGTCCACCACACCAATGGCCGTGCCTGCCAGGTCAAAGCCCCGGATGATCTCCGGCAAAGAGGCCGTCTCCCCTCCCACGATGGTCATATTGGAGATCTCGGCTCCTCGGGCGAGCCCCACAGCAATCTGGGCCGCCCGCTCGGGATCCACCTTCTCCACTGCCAGATAGTCCACAAAGGCTATGGGCTCGGCTCCGATGGCATAGAGGTCGTTGACATTCATGGCGATACAGTCGATGCCCACGGTATCCCATTTGGATATGGCATTGGCTATGAGCACCTTGGAGCCCACCCCGTCCGTGGTCATGGCCAGGGCGAAGCTGCCCATATCCAAGAGGCCAGCATAGTGGCCGATCTCAGTCATGGGCGCTCCGAAGCCCTTGCGCCGGCTTTTCAGCAATGCCTTCATCGCCTCAATGGAGCGGTTTTCCTGGTGGATATCCACCCCGGCCTCGGCGTAGGTCAGGCGTCTCATGCCTCGCCACCCAGCCCGAACTCGCGGTGCAGCTCCCGGACTGCCCTCTCGGCGTCCTTGGAGGCGACCACGAAGGATATATTGTGCTGGCCGGAGGCCTGGCTGATCATGACCACATTGATCTTGGCCGTCCCCATGGCCTTGAATACCCTGGCGGCCACGCCAGGCGTGCCGGCCATACCCGCCCCCACCACAGCCACGGCACAGACATCGTGATCGTGGGATATCTCCTTGACCAGGTCTCTGGGGAACTCTGTTCGCAGGGCATCCTCCGCCTTCTCCACCTGCCGCTCCTCAATGACCATGGAGATGTTGGCCTCGGATGAGCCCTGGCTGATCATGACTATATTTATCCCCGCTTTGGCCAGAGCGGTAAATGCCCTTGCTGCCACGCCTAAAGTTCCAATCATGCCCGCTCCGGAGATATTGAGCAGAGCCACATTCTTGTGCAGGGTTACCGCCTTGATCACATCCGCCTTGGGCACATCGTCATGCACTATTTGTGTTCCGGGAATATCGGGATCGAAGGTGCACTTGACCCGCACCGGTATGCCTTTTCTGATGGCCGGCTCAATGGCCCGGGGATGCAGAACTTTGGCCCCGAAATTGGAGAGCTCCATGGCCTCGAGATAGGATATGGCGGGAATGGACTTGGCCTCGGGCACTATCTTGGGATCGGTGGTCATGATTCCCGAGGTCTCCTTCCAAAACCAGATCTCATCAGCATCAATCGCCGCTCCGATCAGGGATGCGGAGAGATCGGAACCGCCCCGGCCCAATGTGGTGATGGTGCCCTTTTCGTCCTTGGCGATGAACCCTGTGACCACGGGAACGCCGTTGAGAGGCAGCAGCCTCTGGGGTATCTGGCTGTAGGTCTTTTCCAGCGGCCTGCTGTCGCCATAGTTGCTGTCTGTGACAATCCCTGCCTCAGAGCCTGTGAAATGCCTGGAGGGGATGCCCATGTCCCTGAGCACGCCGGACAGGATGGGGGCCGCCAACTGCTCGCCATAGCTGGAGATATAGTCCAGAGAGCGCGCTGTGAGCTCACCCAGGTAACAGATGCCGATATAGGCCTTCTCCAGCTCGGAGAGCTTCCCTGATATGGTCTCGCTGACCTCTTTGGCAATCTCAGGATCCTTTATGGCATCTGCTATGGCCTGATTGTGTCGGTCTGTGATCCTCTCCATGAACTCGATTGCCTCGGAGACATTTCCGTCTGTGGCTGCTTTTTTAGCACAGGCCAGCAGTTCATCGGTAACCCCCTGGAGGGCTGAGGTCACCAATACGATCTCATTGTCACGGAAAAAATGCTGCACCAGATCTCCCACATGTCGCAGTCTGCTTCCGTCAGCAACGGAAACACCGCCAAATTTCATTATCAAGCGCGCCATCGTAAAAACCGTTGCTCTGCTCTGCACCCCTCGATTTAAGCTTTATCCATAGCAATAATTTCTTCCACATCTCTCATCCGGCTCATAGAGCGCCCCGGCCAATTTTCGGCCATGATGGGACATATGGTAACCGGCAAACCGCCCTGAAGAGGCCGAAGGCTTAAATAGATTGAATCCTAGGTCTCTCAGTCCTAAGTCAGGATTGTAATATTTATCTTAAACTTCGCGAGGCGTATTATGGGCAAGAGGAAGAAGATAGCAGAACGTGTGACGACTCTGATGGATAAGCCTGAGATGATCAGGAACATAGGAATCGTGGCACATATCGATCACGGCAAGACAACCCTTTCTGATAACCTACTGGGTGGCGCAGGGATGATCTCCATGGAACTGGCCGGCAGGCAGCTATTCATGGATTTCGATCCCCTGGAGCAGGCCCGCGGAATTACCATTGATGCAGCTAACGTATCCATGGTCCACGAGGTAGATGACAAGGAATATCTGATCAATATGATCGATACTCCCGGCCACGTGGATTTCGGCGGCGACGTCACCCGTGCCATGAGAGCTGTGGACGGCGCAGTGGTCGTGGTGGATGCGGTAGAGGGCGCTATGCCCCAGACGGAGACCGTGCTGCGGCAGGCTCTAAAAGAGGGTGTCAGGCCGGTACTTTTCGTCAATAAAGTGGACCGCATGATCAATGAGCTGAAAGTTGAAGAGAAAGAAATGGCCGAGCGGCTGGGCAAGGTCATAGACAATGTCAATAAGCTCATTTCCGGAATGGATGAAGAGAAATATAAAGCAGGCTGGAAGCTTGATGCGGCCAAGGGAAATATTGCCTTCGGATCAGCTCTCTATAACTGGGCCATCAGCATCCCCCAGATGAAGAAGACGGGCATCGGCTTTAAGCAGACCATAGACTACTGCCGGGCGGGAAAGATGAAGGAGCTGGCAGAGAAGGTCCCGCTTTACAAGGCAGTAAACGATATGGTGGTCAAATTCCTGCCCAGCCCCATCGAGGCCCAGAAGGAGAGGGTCAAGGTCATCTGGCACGGCGACTGGGACAGCCCCGTAGGAAAGGCTATGGCCACCTGCGATCCCAAGGGCCCGGTAGCTTTCATGATCAATAAGGTCAAGATCGACCCCCACGCAGGTGAGGTGGCCACGGGAAGGCTCTTCTCCGGAACCCTGCATCGCGGCATGGAGCTTTATGTCTCCGGCGTGGTCGATACCAATCGTATTCAGCAGACGGGCATCGTCATGGGCGCGGAGAGAGTGGAGGTAGAGGAGATTCCTGCCGGAAATATTGCCGCCGTCACCGGTCTGCGGGATGCCATAGTGGGCTCCACCATCTCCTCCGAAGAGAACATGACCCCCTTCGAGCAGATCAAGCACGTCTCCGAGCCGGTCATGACCGTAGCCGTAGAGGCAAAGAACACTCGCGACCTGCCCAAGGTGGTAGAGGTTCTGCGTCAGATAGCCAAGGAGGACCCCACCCTGCAGGTCACCATCAACGAGGAGACCGGCGAGCACCTCATGGCCGGCATGGGTGAGCTGCATCTGGACGTAACGGTAACCAGAATGCAGCGCGATCGCGGTGTGGAGCTGAAGACATCTCCCCCCATCGTCGTCTATCGCGAGTCCATCGGAGGCCGAGCCGGGCCGGTGGAAGGAAAGTCTCCCAACCACCACAACCGCTTCTACATCGAGTTCGAGCCCCTGGAAAAGGGAGTGATCGAGTCCCTGAAAGAGGGCAAGATCAGCATGAAGATGGAGGAGGTCGAGCGGCGGAAGATTCTCATCGAGCAGGGCATGGATAAAGAAGAAGCCAAAAGCATCGTCGGCTATTTCGGAACCAATGTCCTGCTGAACATGACCAAGGGCATCCAGTATCTGAGGGAGACCATGGAGCTGATACTGGAAGGCTTCGAGGAGGCGCTCAAGAACGGCCCCATATCCAGGGAGCCAGCCCAGGGCATAAAGGCCAAGCTGGTGGACGTCAAGCTGCACGAGGATGCGGTACACCGCGGCCCGGCCCAGGTCATTCCAGCCGTTCGGCAGGCGGTCCAGGCAGGAATACTCATGGCCGAGCCGGTATTGCTGGAGCCCTTCCAGAATGTCTATATACAGGTGCCTCAGGATCAGATGGGAGGAGCCATGTCTGAGATCCAGGGACGCAGAGGCGTTATCCTGAACATGGACAGCCAGGGAGACATGATCATACTCAAGTCCAAGATGCCTGTGGCCCAGATGTTCGGATTCTCCGGAGCCATCCGATCAGCGACGGAAGGCAGAGCACTCTGGTCCTCGGAGTTCGCCGGATTTGAGCCGCTGCCTAACAACCTGCTGCTGGATACCGTAAAGCAGATCAGGACCAGGAAGGGCCTCAAGCCTGAGATGCCCAAACCATCCGATTACTTGAAGGTCGTCTGAAGATCGACCTTCGAAAAGATTAAACACCAAAGCAGAAATAGAGAAAGATAAGGAGATTGAATATGGCAGATACCAAACCACACCTCAATCTAGCATTCATAGGTCACGTCGACCACGGCAAGTCGACTACCGTAGGCAGATTGATGTTCGAGACGGGAGCTGTAGATCCTCACGTCATTGATGAGTACAAGAAAGAAGCCGCATCCAAGGGAAAGGCCACCTTCGAGTTCGCCTGGGTTATGGACAGCCTCAAGGAAGAACGCGAGAGGGGCGTCACCATAGACATCGCCCATCATCGCTTCGATACCGCCAAGTTCTACTTCACCGTAGTGGACTGCCCAGGGCACAGGGACTTCGTCAAGAACATGATCACCGGCGCCAGCCAGGCTGATGCTGCTGTTCTGATCGTGGCCGTCCCGGATGGTGTCATGGCCCAGACCAAAGAGCACGTCTTCCTTTCCAGAACCCTGGGCGTCAACCAGCTCATAGTGGCTATGAACAAGATCGATGCCACCACCCCGCCCTTTGACGAGAAGAGGTTCAATGAGGTCAAGGAGGAGGTAGGCAAGCTGCTCAAAATGGTGGGATACAAGCTGGAGGATATCCCCTTCGTCCCCGTGTCCGGCCTGATGGGCGACAATCTGGCCAAGGCCAGTGAGAACCTCAAGTGGTACAAGGGCCCGACTTTGCTGGAGGCTTTAAACAATCTCAAGGTGCCCCAGAAGCCCACCAACCTGCCTCTGCGCGTGCCGGTCCAGGATGTCTACACCATCTCCGGCGTGGGCACTGTGCCCGTGGGCCGCGTGGAGACCGGGGTGATGAGGAAGAACGACAAGATCGTCTTCCAGCCCGCCAATGTAGTCGGCGAGGTCAAGTCCATTGAGATGCATCATGAAGAGGTTCCAGAGGCCTTCCCCGGCGATAACATCGGATGGAATGTGCGCGGCGTCTCCAAGAAGGATATCCGCCGCGGCGATGTCTGCGGATCGGTGGAGAAGCCGCCAAGCGTGGCCAAGGAGTTCAAGGCCCAGATAGTGGTCTTGCAGCATCCCAGCGCCATATCTGCCGGATACACCCCTGTGTTCCACTGCCATACGGCGCAGATCGCCTGCACCCTCACTGCCATCCTGGCCAAGCTGGACCCGAGGTCCGGAGCGGTCAAGGAAGAGAATCCCGCCTTCATCAAGGCCGGAGATGCGGCCATCATCATGGTCACACCCTCCAAGCCCATGGTCATTGAGCCGGTGAAGGAGATCCCCCAGTTGGGCAGGTTCGCCATCAGAGATATGGGCACGACCGTTGCCGCCGGCATGTGCATCAGCGTGGTACCACGCTAAACATAATTTTTTGGTGTAAAACATGCAGAAGGCAAGAATCAGACTTTCCGGCACCAACCCCATGATGCTGGACGACATATGCGGCCAGGTCAAAGGGATTGCTCAGAGAACCGGAGTTCACATGGCGGGACCCATCCCGCTGCCAACAAAGAGGATGTCAGTTCCCTGCCGGAAGAGCCCGGACGGAGAGGGAACTGCCACCTGGGATCACTGGGAGATGAGAGTGCATAAGAGGCTGATCGACCTCGATGCAGACGAGCGCGCTTTGCGCCAGCTCATGAGAATCCAGGTTCCCAAGAACGTTAACATCGAGATCGTGCTGGAAAGCTAAATCACAGAATAGGGGCTGCTTCTCTTGGAGCGGCCGACCTATATCTTTAGAGTTTTTCCGTCAATTCAGTTGTGGACTCGTAGTATAGTCTGGATAGAATAGAGGCCTCCGGAGCCTCGGGCCCGGGTTCGAATCCCGGCGGGTCCGCTTGCTCTTTCGTTTTTAGCTAACGCTTTTGGCCCACTCCCTTTTCCATGGCCTCTTTTGCCAGACGGATGGCGCACAGCTCACTGCACATGGTGCAGGTATCCGTCTCCACCCCTCGCCTGTGCCTGATCTGCCTGGCCCGGTCCGGATTTATTGCCGACTGAAACTGACCCTGCCAGTCCAGATCGGCCCGGGCTTTAGCCATCTGAAGATCCCAGGCACGTGCTCTATCCCTCACTCCGGGGCGGGTGAGATCAGCAGCATGAGCAGCAATGCGGGTCACATAGGTGCCCTCAATCACATCATCTTTGGTGGGCAGGTCCAGGTGCTCGGAGGGAGTGGTGGCGCAGAGGAAGTCGGCTCCGGCCATGCCGGCGATGACCCCGCCCATGGCCGCGGTGATGTGGTCGTAGCCGGGGGCGATGTCGGTTACCAGCGGCCCCAGCAGATAGAGGGGAGCCCCATCGGTGAGGTGCTTCATGGCTTTGACCGAGGTCTCGATCTCGTCGGCGGGCACATGCCCCGGCCCCTCCACCATAGCCTGGACTCCCGCCTCCCGGGCTCTCTTCACCAGCTCGCCCGCCAGATCGTACTCCCGGGCGATTGCCAGGAGATAGTCGTATTCCTTATAGTAGGGGTTGTCTTCACCGGTCTCGCTGATGTACTTCATGGTCAAGGAGCCGCCCCGGCTGACCACGCCCATGATGCGCGGGTCATTTGCCAGCCGCTCCAGGCTGTTCTTGTTCACTCCCACATGGACGGTGACAAAGTCCACTCCGTCTTTGGCGTGCTTTTCCAGGGCATTGAAGAAGCCCTGGCTGCTCAAGTCCTTGGCTACCGCGGCATTGTAGAGGGGGACTGTGCCTACGGGAACGCTGACCGCCCGGAGGATTTGGCAGCGCACCAGATCCAGATCGCCGCCCGTGGAAAGGTCCATGACCGCATCTGCACCGGCTGCTACAGCAGCGCGGGCTTTCTCCACCTCGTTCTCTGGTGAGTCCAGGCTCTGGGAGGTGCCCACATTGACATTGACCTTGGTTGTGAGCATCTCGCCGATTCCCGTGGCCATAGCCCCGGGCCGCTCGCGCCGGATGTTTCTCGGGATCACGACTCGACCTGCCGCCACCAGGCGGGCCAGCTTCTCCGGCTCCAATCCCTCACGCCGGGCAGCGCTCTCTATCTCCGGGGCCACCCGTCCACATTTAGCCTCTTGCATCAGCGTCATTTGATACCAACAGATATATCGTAAGAGCTGCTTTGCTCTCGCTGGTGTTTATTTCATGGTGGAAGTGCATAAGGTTAGCGGTGCTGCCTTCGACGGCAATGTCTATCTGATCCTGGATAAAAGGCCCATTTTGGTGGACGCAGGCATGATGGCTGCTCCGACATTGAGGAATATCAAAAAGTTCATCGATCCGGCCAAGATTGAGATGATGGTCCTGGACACTGGCGAGTGGAAGCTGGAGGTCATGGAGACGCCCGGCCATTCCACTGGGAGCCTGTGCCTGTACGAGCCGCGGGCCAAGGTGCTCTTCTCCGGGGACACCGTCTTTCCCGACGGCAACATTGGCTGAACGGACA
>NOLC01000101.1 GCA_002256595.1 Methanosaeta sp. NSP1
ATGGACCGGTCAAAAGAGTCAATTGCCCCCTCAAGCTCACCCATATTTCCAAGAGCCGCTCCCCGGTTGCTCCAGATCCTGGCTCCGCCGGGATTTATATCGATGGCCTTGTCATAGCATATGACCGCCTCCCTGAATCGTCCCAGCCGATCCAGGACAACTCCTTTGTTATACCAGGCTCTGACGTACTTGGGATCCTGCTCTATTATCTGGTCGAATAAGGCCATAGCTCCATCATATCTCTTCTGTTTGTAGAAGACGACCCCCTTATTGTTCAGAGCATCTGTATACTGCGGATCGATCTTCAAGGCTGCATCAAAAGAGTCTATTGCATCCTGATGCCGGTCCATGCGGCATAATGCCAGGCCCCTGCGATTGTACAGCTCTTTATTCTCCGAATCTCTCTCCATGGCCCTATCGTAGAACAAGACCGCATCCTCGAATTCGCCCCGACGATACAGTTCATCAGCTTCCTCTGCCAGGGAGATCGCATCCATCCAGGCCAGCTCCAAATATGAGGCAACAGTGAATATCAGCCTCTCCTTTTTATACTCTGCCCGGAGATATAGATTGGGGAAAGAATATTGACCAGCATCACCTTAAGGCCGTTCGGCGGGTCCGGCCCCTCAGTCACCCAGGTGGGCCTGGGCGGTGAGGGAGTGCTGCGAACATATGGGCGCGAGAATGAGGCCCAGGCAGTGATAGAGGAGGCCGCCGCCCAGGGCATAACCTACTTTGATACCGCTCAGGCCTATTCAGGCAGCCAGGGCTACTACGGCAGCTTCTGGCAAAGCCGGGCAAATTTGCGGCAGGCCGTATTTCAGACCAGCAAATCAGGAGAAAGGAGCTATGACGGAGCCATGGCCGATCTGAAGGACTCCTTGCAGATCATGGGGCTCGAGAAACTGGACCTGTGGCAGATCCACGATGTAAGGACGCAGCAGGATATTGAGGAGATCGAAGGCCCGGACGGTGCCCTGAAGGCGTTCGTGGAGGCAAAAGAATCTGGACTGGTACGATTTTTGGGCGTCACCGGCCATTACGCTCCAAAGATCCTGGAGCATGCTGTGAAGAGATGGCCGGTGGACGCAGTCCTCATGCCGGTCAACCCGGCAGAAGCGGTTTTAGGCGGATTTTTTGATAGCACGATGGACGCAGCCAGAGACCGGGGCCTGGCCGTAATAGGAATGAAGGTGCTGGGAGCTTCTCACTGCATATCGCCGCAGCATGGCGTGACGGCAGAGCTGCTACTGCGCTTTGCCCTCTCACAGGAGATCTGCACCGCCATCGTTGGCTGCTCAAGTCCGGCAGAGGTCCGGGCCCTGGCGGAAGCCGGCAGGAATTTCGAGCCGCTGGCTGAAGAGGAGGAGAAGCATCTTCTGGAGCTGTTCCGGTCCCAAGCCAGGCGGCTGGCCTTCTACCGGGGAGTGATGGTCTGATGGATCCGAAATTGAGTCTGCATTGCATTTTTCTCCTCACGGGGAGCCCTGACAACGCCAGATGCCTGGCCATAAATCTCCTCTATATCTTCCTGGTGCCGAGCTTGGAGAATGACTCGATATCATCAAATTGATATATTTTGCAGTAATACTGAGTAACGAGGAATGATCATGTACAAGAAAGTTCTCGTTCCCACCGACTTCTCCAGTTATGCCCATAAGGTGCAGGATTGCCTAGCAGCCATACCAGGCATAGAGGAGATAGTGCTTCTCCATGTCCTGGATGCCAGAAATCCCAAGGATCTGGAGGGCAAGGGATGGAGTTGGGATTCTTTAATTGATGAGGCCAGGACCAGGCTGGAAGAGCAGGCCGATCACCTCTCCTATCGGACGGGAAAAGAGCTTGAAATCAAGCCCATTCTTAAAGTCATAATCGAGCCGATGAGCGGCGCAGATGGGGTCAATCTGCAGAGGCCAAAGCCAGGATCGGGAGTGGATTTGGTGGATGTGGGCAGTGTAGGTCAGGCCATATCCAGGGTAGCAGCGGAGGAGACGGTATCTCTTATCTGCATGGGGGCGCAGGGTAAGGGCCTGATGGAAGGCATGCTCCTGGGTTCGGTCTCCACTGAGGTTCTGAGGCAGAGCGAGGCGGACCTGCTCATCATCCGCCACCAGATCCTGCCTAAAGAAAGCGGAGAACACCAGGAAAATCTCTGCCGGGATATCTTCTCTAGGGTGATGCTTGCAACAGATTTCTCTTCCGCGGGAGGGGAGGCTGAAGCCAGGATTAAGGAGATGTCGGATGTCCATGAGATGCTGCTGGTCAATGTCATCGATAAAGAGAATGACTTTGCAGAAGCCGCCCAAAGGCTGAACCGGCTGAGAGAGGAGCTGGCTGCCCCTGGCAAAAATATCACCGTCCATGTGCTGCAGGGTCGCCCGTCCGACGAGATTCTATCTCTCAGCGAAAAGCATGATGTCTCCATGATCGTGATGTGCTCCCAGGGCAAGAGCTGGAGACGGCAGATCCGGGTGGGAAGCACCACCTTTGATGTAGTCCGGAGGGCAAAATACCCTGTTTTGGTGGTCCGGCCAGGGAAGTGAAACGATGGCAGCGCGCCCTGCCGCGAGCGGCGGGGCATCCAAGGCGCTGCCGCATGAAATTGGGCCAGGTTAAGCTGATCCAAATCCAAATAAGGCATAATTTCCTCTGCCATATCTTTCGATCCATCGACATAAGGTTTATCCTCCTTTCTCGATCTTCCCTTCCATCTCCTCTATCAAATCCAGATACTCAAAGAGGCAGAAGTTTCTGCAGGCATACCGGCACTTCTTCTGTTAAACAAACTATTTATATTAATAAAGACTCAATCACATCTTCAGGGAGCTAGCAATGGTGAAATGGAAAAAGGATATTTGTATGGCTCTGATGCTCTGTTTCTTAGCATCCGCTTTAATGATCATCACTTCAACTGCCTCTGAGGACCATTTCAGCAGATCCCGGTGCTACGCTGAACTGACCTCGGATATCATAGGCCATAGCCAGGAAAAGGCAAAATCCCTCTCAGACTGTGCCGATATTATCAGGCGGAAGGTTGATTCAAGGCATCCTAAGAAAGCTGTCAAGTATTATCCAACGGGATTGATAGTCACCGCCAGTGAACTGGCTGAGAACAGGAATAAAATTAGAGAAGCTAACCGCCTCATGAGAGCATCCGGCATCAATATATCCTATCCTGTATCATGGGACTGGAGAAGCAAGGGCTTCGTGACAGAGGTAAAGGATCAGCGCAACTGTGGTGCATGTGTCGCATTTGCCACATTGGCAGTGGAGGAATCTGCATGGCTGATCAGTAATTCATCTAACAACTACGACCTGTCCGAATGGTATCTATTTCAGGCAGGCGGAGGCTACTGCGGCACAGGCTCTCAATATGAACGCATACTGATGGCGGCAAATGCTCCGGGCACAGTGAGAGAAGAATGCTGTCCTTATCTGGAATCGACTCTTTGCACCTCACCGCTCTATAATATATCATCCTGGAAGAAAATCTACACCTCAGCCGAGGCCAAAGAGCACATATCAAAGAGAGGGCCCCTGATGAGCGGGATGGAGGTCTATGAGGATTTCTTTTGGGTAGATAGCAATGAGATCTATGCCCAGAAGTGGGGCAGCCCTTACGGCTTTCACGCCATATGCATTGTGGGATATGATGATGCACAAGGTTGCTGGATAGTCAAGAACTCCTGGTCTAAGTTATGGGGTGAGGGAGGATTTTGCAGGATAGCATATGATCAATGCGGAATTGGAACCGAATTTCCTTTCTATGCGATGGAAGTATCCCCGGCATCCGATCCGGTTCCTCTGCCCAAATCATTCAGTGCCAGGGTCATCTCCAGACCCACGGGAGTATACGATTTCGGCATAACCGAGCCGAATGACAAATGGGTGCTGAAGACGGATAAGTATGGAGCAGCAGGAGAGATCGGGATATATCCCAGCAGTCAGCGATTTGGGTATAAGCTCAGAACCTCTGATAAAATGACCTATTATTCGGACCAGGGCAAGAATGCAGATGGTCTTAATCATGCCGATGTTCTACATCTTTCCGACGGCAGAGCCTGGATCAGATGGAAAGGAATCACGAGCAATTATTCCTCTGATGTGCTTATCGAAGTGAAATACAAATAATCCCCAGGCCAGCGTTAGAGGCGATCCTGAGGCCTCTGTCCCCGATCTTTTTGGCTGACATAAATCCTGGCTTTCCCGCTAGCGCCAATTGGATGGGAGAGGATGGATTATCTCCCGCAATCCTGAGAATTGGTGCTAGCCCCGGAGAGAATCACGCCTCGCTTTTCCATTGAATATCTTCAGCGCTTCAAACCAGAGAACGCTGGCTATCCCTGCCATAAAACAGATGGCAATATCGATAAAATGCAGATAAGCAAAGCTGAATAGTTCTCGGAGGAAGGGAACATACAGTGCCATAGCCAGGAAGGCCAGGGCTCCTCCCACCACCCACCAGAGGGCAGGATTGGGAACGCTCAAGGTTTCCAGAATGGTCCTGGACCAGGATCTATTGGCCAGAATCAGGCCCAGATTGGCAAAGATGAGAGTGGTATACGTCAGAGCCCTGGCCTCGGCTTCACCCTGGCCTCTAAAGATGGAAAGGGCAAAGACGGCCATGACTATGACCAGAACGCTGAGGCCCTGAAGCAGGCTGAGGCCCATGGCATGCCTGCTAAAAAGAGGCTCATTGGGATCTCTGGGTGGACGGGCCATCACATCCGCCTCCTCTGGTTCGGCCTCAAAGGCAATTGAACAGGCAGGATCTATGATCAGCTCCAGAAATACCACATGAACCGGGAAAAAGACCAGCGGCCATTCCAGAAGCACGGGAAGCAGGGATATGCCTGCAATAGGCACATGTACGGCCAGAATATAGGCCATGGCCTTCTTGATGTTATCAAATATCCTGCGACCCAGTCTCGTGGCCGTGACTATAGAGGAGAAATCGTCGTTTAATAGCACCAGAGAAGCAGACTCCCTGGCCACGTCCGTGCCCCTTCCTCCCATGGCGATGCCAATATTGGCGGCCTTTAGAGCAGGTGCATCGTTTACGCCGTCTCCGGTCATGGCCACGACCTCTCCATCGGCTTTCAGCGCCTGGACCAGCCTGAGCTTTTGTTCCGGCATTACCCGAGAGAAAATGCAGACATCCCTGACCTGCTCTTTGAGCTGTTCATCGCTCAGTTTTTGCAGCTCTGGCCCGGTGATGACTCGGTCTGAAGGAAGACCTATCTGTCTGGCGATAGCCTGGGCGGTACCGGGATGGTCGCCGGTGATCATTATGACCCGAATTCCTGCAGAGTAGCATTCTTTGATAGCCTCTGGCACGCCAGGGCGGACCGGGTCCTCCATGCCGATCAGACCCTGAAATTCAAACTCGAAGTCGTGCTGTCCCTCCGGCAGGTCGGCCTTCTGAAAAGAGGCCGATGCTACTCCCAGAACCCGCATGCCCTCTTGGGCCATGGCCTGCACCTGTTTGAAGATCTGATCCACCTCACCAGAATCACAGTGGCATAGCTGCACTATGGCCTCCGGGGCACCTTTGGCTGCGATCACATATTCTTTTCCGGAGGGCGATCTCCAGACCCGGGACATGGCCAGCAGCTCCTTTGATAGCGGATACTCTTTCACCAATTCCCAGTCCAGGTGGATATGTTCCGTCTTTGCCAGGTAATCTTCTCCCAGCTTTTTGAAAGCCTTCTCCATAGGATCGAAGGGGTCTATTTGGCTGGCTAAAATGGAGAATTCGACCGTCTCATGAACCGCATCCGGCAGGCGATCTCTGCCATCATCCAGCTCAAAGGACTCGCCTCTTGCGAAAACCTTCTTTACCTTCATCCGGTTCATGGTCAATGTTCCGGTCTTATCCACGCATAGGACTGTGGCCGAGCCCAGGGTCTCTACGGCAGAGACGCGCCTGGTCAGAACATTGCTCTTGGAGATCCTCCATGCACCCAGGGCCAGGAATACTGTCAGGACCACGGGAAACTCTTCGGGCAGCACGGCCATGGCTGTTGTTATCCCGGCTAAAAGACCTTGAAGCCAGCTCCCCCGGGTCATGCCGTAGGCAATTACCACCAGCAGGCAGAGACCCAAACCAAGCAGGGCAAGTCTGCCGACCAGGCGATTGGTCTCTCTTTGAAGTGCCGTGTCCTCGGACTCGACCTTCTGCAAAGCCTTTCCAATCTTGCCCATCTCGGTGTCCATCCCCGTGGCCATAGCCTGAGCCACCCCCCGGCCCTGCACCACCAGGCTGCCGGAGTAGACGAAAGGCAGATCATCTCCGCCGGGCCGGGCCAAGACTGAAGACTTTTCCAGGCTCTCGGCGCATACCTTTCGCACCGAGACAGACTCGCCGGTCAGCAGCGATTCGTCGGCGGAGAGGTTGGTGCAGTCGAGCAGGACGGCATCGGCAGGCACTCGGTCTCCTTCGGCCAGGACTATCAGGTCTCCCGGGACCACATCCCTTCCTGCGATCCTTTTCTCAACACCGTCCCGGATGACCAGGGCCCTGGGGCTGGAGAGGTCTCGCAGGGCGTCCAAAGCCCTCTCGGTCTTGCGCTCCTGATAGAAGGTGATGCCCATGACCACCAATACGGAGAGCATGAGCACCAGGGCTTCCTGAAGATCGCCCAGGAGGAAGTAGACAGCACCTCCAGCCACCAGAAGCAGGAACATGGGCTCCTTGATGACCTCAAAGGCGATGGCCCAGGCGCTGCGGGCTTTGGCTGAGGGCAGCTCGTTGTAGCCCACATCTTTTAGCAGTCTGGCAGCCTCGGCTTCAGTGAGGCCTTTGGCCGTGGTTATGTCAAAATTCTCAGTTTGCATCTCAGCCCCTTTAATTAGTTTTGTGATTCTTGATGAAATAGCTTTTCACGAGCTGCTCCGGTCTATGTCTCAAGAAGCCAAAGGGCTCCGACAGAGGGGTGAATGGAAGGATGATGGTGAAAAGGCCAACCAATACCGTCACTACCATCAATGATCTGCTCGGCCTGGAAGAGAAAAATGGTCTCTTGGTGCGGATGATCAGAACAATAAATGAGGCTGAAATCACAGACTCGATGAACCAGCCGGTCCTGAACTGATCCACATTTGCATGCAACAGGAATAATAAAGCTCCAAAGGTCAAGAAGTCGAATATGGAGCTGAGCAGGCCGAAGACCACCATGAAGTTCCTGATGAATCCAATTGACCATCGCCTTGGGCGGGCGACCAGTTCCTGATCCACCCTATCCCCGGCTATGGTCATCTCCGGAAGGTCGGTCAAGAGGTTGGTGAGCAGGACCTGGGTGGGAAGAAGGGGAAGGAAAGGAAGGAACAGGGAAAGCAGGGCCATGCTGAACATGTTTCCGAAGTTGGCAGAGGTGGCCATGAATACATACTTCATGGTATTGGAGAATGTCTTTCTTCCCTCGATGACGCCCTGTTTCAGCACACCAAGGTCCTTTTCCAGCAGGACTATGTCTGCGGCTTCCTTGGCCACATCTACGGCACCCTCTACAGAGAGTCCGATATCTGCGGCGTGAAGGGCGGAGGCATCATTGATGCCGTCTCCCAAATAGCCCACCACGCATCCACTCTTGCGCAGAGCCAGGATAAGCCTTTCCTTCTGGTTCGGCTCCACCTCGGCAAATACATCAACCTGTTGAACCAGCTTTTGCAGGGCCTCATTGCTCTCCCGACTTATCTCCGGTCCGGTCAGAATTCTGCCTTTGAGCAAGCCCATCTGCTCGCGGATATTGGTCGCCACAAGCCTGTTGTCGCCGGTGATTATCTTGAGGCCGATTCCCAGTTCTCCGAGGTCGTGAATAGTCTGCCCGATCCCATTTTTGAGTGGATCGAAGAAGACCAGAAATCCCAGGAAGGTCATTTCCGCCTCATCTCTGGCCAGAAGGTGGCCGGCCTGCACCACTTTTTCGGCCAATCCCAAGACACGAAATCCCTGGCTGCTTAGCT
>NOLC01000018.1 GCA_002256595.1 Methanosaeta sp. NSP1
GATTCTACTTATTTCTGCCATCGATTTCACCCTAATGCCCAACTCTCGAAATGCTTGGAGTGGGAAGGCTTTGCTTCTTAGGGTGGATCAAAAACGAATTGGCGTTCCCCTAAATAGACGGGTCAAAATTGAGTTGGCGAAAACAATCTGCGTCATCCATCCTATTCCATCCGGTTGATAACCACGGTATCTGAGAGCCTGTTAAACAGCCGTTGTCTGCCCACCCGGAGATAGAGCATGCCTATCAGGCAGTCGAAGGGAAGGAGAAATGCCTTCCCAAAGGCTTCTATTGCCGCATCCCTAAATCTTATGCTCTCTCCCAGAGGGCCCGTGACCACGATATTGAGGAGCATCTTCCCCAGCGACTGCCCCCTATAGCCCTCCAGCACGGTCCAATAAATGAACAACAATAATGCCAGCAGCAGCGCTCCATTAGGGTTAAAAGCATCCATCTCCTGAGAAGTTAAGATTCTGTGCCAGAGGATGCTCATAAGCAGGACATCAATCAGCCAGGCCCAGAACCGATCATCCCAGCTCGCCAGTGTTATCTCATCCACGGGAACACCCCTGAACAGACCGAATTCAACCCGATTCTCATCCATATCTTTCCAATTCTATATTGCTATCAGACGGATCTTTCGGCTCCCTGAAAAAGAAGGTGACGATCCCCCAGGCCTTCTTCTGCATCTTGCCCAGCTCAGAGTTGGCTAGGGCGAATTCTTTTGGATTCTGGGGGGTCTGATCCTCTTTGAAGCCTGAGATCTTTCTGTAGTTGGTCAGATCCACATAGAGCATGACAGTATCTCCGCACTCAAACTCATCCGTCCCGGAGACGCTGGCTGAGATATCCGGACTGCCGTACATAGTATCGCAATTGTCTCCACCCAGCTCATAGGGGATGTAGGTGTTCTGAGCCTGACACGCAGCCAGAAGTGTCAACACAGGAGCCACAGCTATGGCATACTTAATTTCCATTGCTTTTTCTCCATGATTGATTACTGATCAGCGCAATTGCTTTCTTGAGGTCTTGCTTTGCATTCTCAAATACTTCACGCTGGACTTCCATGCGGATGGCCAGGACCACGAATACGGTGAAGGTGGTGGCCAGGGCCAGGACCACCGACATCACTGTCACCACCCCGAAGTTGCTGATGATATTGAAGGGCGATGCAATCAGGGCTCCAAAGCCGAAGATCACAGTCATTCCAGATGCCACCAGGGCCGAACCTATGCGGTTGGCGGTGATCTTCATGGCCTCATAGGGATCGCCCACATTGCCCAGCTCCTCATAGAAGCGTTCCATCATCAGTATGGCATACTCCGAGCCCACTCCCAGGACCAGAGCGCCCAGTGTGGCGGTGAGGGGAGTGTACTTCAGCCCGCCATAGAGCATCACCAGGCCCATCCAGCCTATCACTACCAGCATAGGCAGCACCGGCAGCAAGGCCTTGATCAGGTCCCTATAGATTATCAGGAGCAGGACGAAGATCAGGAATAATCCCAGCAGCGACATCTCCGCCCTGCCTGAGGTCAGGGCATCCATGACCGTGGTCATAAGCACCGGCTGGCCGGTAATCCTCACCGAAATCCCAGGAGGCGGGGAATTCCATGCCAGATCATCTTCGTACGACTTGACCAATCGCTCCATGCCTTCCGTGCCCAGATTGGTCTGGGCATCGCCAATATTTACATCAATGACCGCCAGATTATGGCCGCTCAGGTAAGCATCTGTTATGGAGGGAGATAGGGATGAGATTATATCCCTTATTCTGGTTTTGTCATCAGGCAGCTCTCCACCATTGGCCGCTTTGATATAAGTGACTATGCTGGTAGTCCCTTCTGTCCTATCCTCTCTGGATGTCAAGAGGTAATTGCTGAAATCATCCATCCATTCGAGGTTTTCCGGATCGGTAATATCGTCAGCCTGGACCAGGAACTTAACTGAGTCCGTTCCCCCGAAGATATCCTTCATATGTCTCAGATCGATCAGAGGGGATAGATCCTGGGGGATGTAATTCTTGGAATCCGTCTCTATAGGTACCTGCGTGTCGGCATAGTTCCCCGCCAGGGCCAGGATCAGAGCCAGGGCCAGAACTGGCTTCCACCGCTCGATGCTGAAGGTTGCCATCTTCTGAACGATTGCACCAAATGATGAGCTCTCGTCAGAATGGCCCTCAGCCTTCTTCTTTCTGGGTGATCTTCTTTCGGATTGATAAAGGATGGTAACGTTCACGAAGAGAGCTGAGAGGTAGCACATGATCAGGCCGATGATGCACATCTTTCCGAAATCATTGATCGAGGGGACGGTGGAGTTGAGAAGGGAGACAAAGCCGGCCTGGGTTACAATCAGTGCCACGGCCACAGGAATGGCCACATGGTTTACTGTGCTGATGGCAGCCTGCACCAAAGGCACACCTTTGCCCAACTCCTCATCTATCCGGTTGTGGAACTGAATGGCATAGTCTATGCCGATTCCTATCATGATGGGAAAAGCGGCAAAGGTGGTCATGCCCATTTTTATATGAAATAGACCCATGGCACCCATGGTCCAGATTATGCCCAGCAAGACCACAGGTATGGTGAAGAATAAAAGCAGGGCCACAATCATCAGCACACCGCACAGGGCAAGGATCTTGCCGTTGGTACTGTTCATCATCTCCACAATTGCAGCCTGGAAGGATGGGTCGCCGGTGACAGTGATGCCATAGCCAGATGGAAATTCTGCAAAATCAACTGCATTATTTATTTCCAGAAGAAGCTTGTTTCGTTGTGTTTCGGTCAGGATAGATGTGGTAGGCATTCCAATGATCATTCTGGAGTGTTTGCTGTCAGGCATGAGCGCCTGAACGGCTTGCCCGGAGGCGGCCAGGATCTGGTCTATTCTCTCCTGAGAGGGGATACGCCGAAGTCCGCTGCTCTGATATTCCGCATCGGCCACGATATCAGCTATGCTCTGCACCCCCAGAACATGCTCAACCTTCTTCATGTGATCGGATAGGCGCAGGCTGGCCTCAAGGACCTCCGCCTTCGCCACATCGTCGCCTTCTATTAAGATTATATTGCCATCGGAGCCGAAATTTTCCTGGTAAAGGTGATCATAGAGCTGATAGAGTGAGGAGTCTTTTGAGACGAAGGACTCTGTGGTCATGCCCTGGCTCTCTATATATTGGGCATAGTGAAGAGATCCCAGGGTCATGAGAAAAGCTATGGCGATGATTATAAGTGGATTCCTGGTTATCCAGGCACCTAATCGATCCATGCCAATCATTCTAATAAAACCTTCCGTTCGGATTCTGTCGAAAGAGCCAAATTTTCGCAAAATACTTAAGCCTTTTGTTCCAATAAAAATTCTTAATTGCGAATAAATCTATGAGGATGGGAAAAGAATATTCTGTTATAGTTTAATTATTCAATTTTATGTAATATTGTTTCTGCTCTCAATCCTGCCAGGGATCTTTCAATCCGGCCAGGGATCTTGAGATATCCCAATTCGCCTAGGCCTGCCGGATCATCAATGCCCTGAGCCTGTGGATGCCATCCAGGCTAAGCCCTGTCCACTCCTCTGGGGCCTGCCAGTATCCAGGCGGCAATGAGCCAGAGGGCCATCCATGCGATCAAAAACCTGAACATGAAAAATCACTATGATTAATAGTGATGTTTTGGTATGTATATATTTCGCTCCAGTCGAGTCTTATCATAGACCCAGAACTGCTATCATGTGAAGCAGGCCGATGATCAGTATGGCCGCCAATGGAGAGCCACAATTTCCGGCCTCAGTCCCACCAGCTCGGCTATGGTATCGGCAGGAAATGCACCCCAGTGAAGAATCCGCCGGTCCAAGAAAGGGTAGAGACGAGCGAAGACGCCGGCACCAATGACGATGCCAATCATCCCCATCAATGCGTCCATGGCCCCGGATCCGAATGCAGCCGCAGCGGTGCCCGGACAGTAGCCCAGAATGGCAAACCCCACCCCGAAGATGACCCCTCCCAGGACAGTTGAGCCAATGGATCCCGGCTTGATCTGCAGGTGGATGATCCCTGCCCACCTCATGATGAACACCCCCGCCATTCCCACCAGGATGGCGGAGAGCATCACCTTGACCACAGTGAAATCGGTTAGGAGGAGCTGGCCGATGATGACATCATATTCGGCCAGGCCACCTTTCTGGAGCAGAAATCCAAATACAAGGCCGTATATCAGCCCGAGATAGATCTGGGCCCTGCCGCTTGATCTGATCTTCCTGTAAACCATGCTTGTCTCCCCTCAGAGCAACGAAAACCCATAGATGATCCCTGCTGCTATGATCCCTGCGGCAAAAAAGCATATCACCGCAATCCAGCTTGCCAGCGAGAGCTGAACCAAAAACCTCTTTAAAGAAAGGCGGGACCACAGAAATCTTGAGGCCGCCCGATAGATATGCTGACAGGGCGGCTCCTATAATCGTCCCTACGACCAGCATCCACTGCCAGTCGATGGTTGGAGAGAACTTTCCATAGTAGGCCATCTTTTCAGCATTTTGGCTGGATATTGCCGATTCAATCATTCCGGCCGTTTTGGCATAAGCCGTGGAGCAGCCGAGAGGCCGATCGGATAGTAGAAAGATGACCCAGATGAGCACCCCAATCCCTGTTCCGACCACATAAGGCGACCATGAGGCCGCCATAAGCCATTCAATCATAAAGATACTCCGGCGTTAATGAATCAATTCTCCCTGCGGAACCGGCCAGGCTAAGGGATATAGCCTGCCCGTTGATAGGCCAGGAATCCACCGGCCAGATTGCATACTCGAGAGATGCCATTCATCTTGAGGATGCTGGCGGCTATGCTGGCGCGCTGCCCTCCCTTGCACATCACTATGTACCGCCCCTGCGGGTCAAGCTCAATGTATCGGCTCCTCAGGTCGTGCCAGGCGATATCGATTGATCCCTCCACATGCTCGGATGTCTTCTCCTCCACGGATCGCACATCAAT
>NOLC01000143.1 GCA_002256595.1 Methanosaeta sp. NSP1
CCCCGCTCCAGGTAAAAGGGATAGGTGCGGCAGAGCATGGGCCGGACCGGATAAATGGAGCACCTTCCTTCCTGGTAGAACCGGCAGGCTTCTCCCACTTTTGCCAGCCTCCACTCCAGGGTATGAAAATAGCCCTCAGTGTCCCACTCCCCCTCCTCCGGGGGTTCGGCCGCCTCCTGCCAGGAGAGGCCGGTGGCCTCCTGGATGGCCCTGATCTCATGGGGAAAGACCAGAACGCTGTTGTCCTCTCCCCGGCAGCACTCCCCGCAGGCGAGGCATGAGAATCCCATCTTGCGGATCTCCGCCGCCAGATCGGCCTGGCAGAGATCCTTGGCCTTGGTGAGATCCGCTCTCAGATCGGCGATCCTGGAGGCCATCTCGGTGGATGATCTCCCGCCCTTCCCCACACCTATCTCCGGCATAAAGAGATGAAATTGTCCAGCAGCTCAGCCCCGTGATCGGTATGCACCACCTCGGGGTGCCACTGCACGCCGTATAAGGGCCGGTCCAGGTGCCTCATGGCCTCTATCTCGCAGACGGCGGAGCGGGCCAGGGTCTCAAATCCCTCCGGGAGAACCGAAACCTGGTCCATGTGCGAGGCCCAGGTCTTGAATCTGGCCGGCAGGCCCTTGAGTATATCATCCTCTTTTAGAACCTCTACCTCCACCTCGGCATATCCCCCCATGCTGCCGGGGATCACCTTTCCCCCAAAGGCAGTGGCCATGAGCTGCATCCCCAGGCAGATTCCCAGTATGGGGATCTGCAGCTCTCTCAGATAATCCTCACAGCGCCCCGCCCTTTCCAGGGATGGGCCGCCTCCCAATATCAGGCCGTCGGCGTCGATCTTCTCCGGTTCTGTCTGGTTGGAGATGAGGTCTGTGTCCACCTTCTCCCGGATGGCGCGGCGAATCAGGTGATTGAACTGTCCATGGTTGTTGATTACCAGTATGCGCATTGCCAACTATTGCTGCGCATTGTAAAGATATACCTTTTGGCCACCATGATCGATTTTTTATAAAAATAAAATATATAACTGATTTTCTCTTCCTTCTTAGAGTACAGATTTATAGTAATAAGCTCTAAAGATTAGAGTATGATAGCATCTTTTGATCGAGTGCTGGTGGGAGAAGCGCTGGTGGGGGAAGGACCGGAGATCGCCCATATCGATCTGGTAATAGGGCGGAAGGGAAGCTCAGTGGAGCAGGCCTTCGTCAATGCCCTCTCCTCACCGGCCAGGGGCCATACCCCACTCTTGGCCGTGCTGGAGCCCAACCTTCCGGCCAAGCCTGCCACCCTTCTGGTGAATAAGGTGACCATAAAAGGAGCGGCCCAGGCTGTGCTCATGTTCGGCCCGGCCCAGGCGGCTGTGGCCAAAGCGGTGATGGACTGCGTGGCAGAGGGAAGCCTGCCCCAGGAGCTGGCTGAGGAGCTGATGATCATAGTCTCTGTGTTCATCGAGTGGGATGCAGAGGACAAGAAGAAGGTCTACGACTACAACTATCAGGCCACAAAGCAGGCCATTGAGCGTGCCGTGCTCCAAAAGCCAGATGCTGCGGAGGTTTTATCCAGGAAGGACTCGGCCAGGCATCCCTTCGCCTGAAGAGAATTCAAGCCGCCGGATGGCTGGATCAAGGCCGCGCCTAGGCTTTGGGCCATTGCCGCGGCAAGCGGGATGCAGAAAGGCAGACAACATCCATATTCGGTTAACAGAATGTTCATATGAAAAGGTGTGCTGGCCTGAGGGCTGACAGATCCTCTATGTGAAAAAAAGATTCATTAATGGACGCTTGAACTTCGATATCATGGTGTTTAAAAGAAAATGAGTGGGGAAGTAAGATATGGAGAGTGAGGATATGCAAAAATCAAAAAGCAGGTATAACAACGAGTCTACCTTTGTATTTCAGAAAAAGCATCTGAACCTATTTTCAGTCCTAGCCGTCCTGATGATGGGGGGGATTTTTTTAGCCCTTTCCGCCTCGGCGGCCGAGGATTGGCCCTTTGATGTGTCTGAGAGCGATCAGGCCGCACTCGACAGCGACATGACAGTGGATGCAATGGCACCAGCCGCAAACCAGCCTCCGACGGTCACTGAGCTTGAAAGCGACAAGTCCAGCCCTCAGGAGGTGGGCAGCACAATAAAATGGACTGCCAGGGCAGAGGATCCGGAAAAAGAGCCTCTGTCTTACCTCTTCCAGGTTAAAGGCCCTTACACACAAGGAGCATGGAAGACCATGGCCGACTGGTCCTCTGACAAGAGCTTCATTTGGGATACCGACTCCTATCCAGCTGGAGACTATGAGATAAAGGTTCAGGTGGCGGACCAATCTATGGGTGAGGCAGAAAAGATCGCCTATTTCCGCCTCGCCGAAACAGAGCCTTCTCCTCAGGTGATTCCGGAAGAAGTTAATGTGGTCCCGGTCGAAGAGCAGACCTCTAACCCGGATGAGACCCCGTACCAGGAGCAGACGATTGTGCCTCAGGAGCAGGCTCCCCAAAATCAGGCTCCAATCCTGAGCAGCCTGCTGCCGGACATTGAAAGCCCGCAGCAGACAGGATCAACTGTAACCTGGGGACTGCTTCGGCTGAAGACGCCGAGAGCGATCCTCTTGAGTTCCAGTTCTCCATAGACGGAAATGTAGCCCAGGATTGGTCGGCCAGCCCGACCTGGATCTGGAATGCAGATCAGGCCGGAATGCATACCATTGAGGTCAAGGCCAGAGATGCCGATCATCCCCAGGGAACCGAGCCGAAGAGCGCCGGCTTCGAGATCGTGCTGCCGCCAAACCAGGCTCCGACCTTGAGCAGCCTGCTGCCGGACATTGAAAGCCCGCAGCAGACAGGATCAACTGTAACCTGGACTGCTTCGGCTGAAGACTTGGAAGGCGATCCCATATCCTATCGCTTCCTGCTCAATGGCACTCCTGTTTCCGACTGGCAGACAGAAGGCCAGTGGATCTGGACCGCAGCCGAGCCCGGAACATCCACAGTTACAGTGCAGGCCAAGGATGCAGATCATCCCCAGGGAACCGAGCCGAAGAGCGCTGGCTTCGAGATCGTGCTGCCGCCAAACCAGC
>NOLC01000197.1 GCA_002256595.1 Methanosaeta sp. NSP1
ATATTCTATTCTCCAATGATGATTGGCCTCTTCCCGAAGATAATAGTTTGGATGGGAAGGACGGAGCAAATGTAATTAAGCCGGAGGAGCAGGATAAAACTGCAATGGGAAACTGGCAGGAAGATTCAGTTGGATCGGTCTATAATTATCTCTCTCCCGGCTGCCGCATCTGCCGGCAGGGGGCAGGGCTGGTGCTCTTTGTTACAGGCAGGTGTGAGAGGAGCTGCTTTTATTGCCCGCTCTCCCGGGAGAGGCAGGGACGCGACCAGGTCTTTGCCGATGAGATGCAGGTGGAGAAGATCTCAGACATCCTGGAGGAGGGGCGGGCCATAGACGCCCTGGGAACGGGCATCACCGGCGGCGAGCCGCTGGCAAAGCTCGACTATGTATTGGAATGCATCAGGGCTCTGAAGAGCGCCTTTGGAGAGGAGCATCACATTCATCTTTACACCGGAATGTTGCCCGGAAGGGAGACCATGCAGAGGCTACGGGAGGCGGGGCTGGATGAGATTCGGTTTCACCCAGCTCTGGAGGAGTGGTCCAATCCCGGCCCGCTCACCCGGGCTCTGCAAGAGGCCAGAAGCCTGGGCCTTTTAGCCGGGGTGGAGATCCCGGCCGTAAAAGAGGCTTCGGCAATCGTCCAGGCGGTCAGGGATGCCGGTGCCTTCCTCAATATCAATGAGCTGGAGTTCTCCGAGACCAATTATGCCGCCCTGGCGGCAGAGGGCTTCATGCCCGAGGAGCTGGGCTGCGGCGCTCTCGGAAGCGAGGAGATAGCCAGGCAGCATTTTCTGAAAGAGGATATCCGGGCCCACTACTGCCCCTCCCGCTTCAAGGATGCGGTACAGCTCCGAGAGAGGCTGCTGCGCCGGGCCAGGCACACTGCCCGGCCCTTTGATCATATCAGCCAGGAGGGGACCATAATTTACGGCACCATAGAGGGAGACACTGCTCCAGCATTGCGCATTCTGGAGGATCTGGGCGTCCCGGCGCAGATGTACTGCCTGCGGGAAGGAGGAGTGGACATTGCCGCTGCCATACTGGAGGACATAGCCGACGATCTGAAGAGAATCGATTGCACCCTGGGCCTGGTGGAAAGATATCCATTCCCGGGCGGGGTCGTGGTAGAGAGAATAGATTTATAATCCTTAAATTCATTGGTTGAGGGCGGTGATTTTGCCGGATGGAGAATTCAGAGGGACGGATCCAGGAGAGGCTCAGAAACTATCTTAAGCGGGACGGAATTGGCATAAGAAAGGCGGTCTTGAAGCTGTTTTTGAGCGATGGTGCCTATACTACCGAGGATGTCTTCACCTATCTCGCCAAGGAGGGCTTCGATGTCAGCTATCGAGGAGTCTCGGCCATGGTGGGACTGATGAACACCCGTCTGGGCATTCTGAGCATCGATGTCTCCGGGGACCATAACGTCTATTCCCTCAAGGGTGATCACAAGAGCGTGGTGAGATCGGTTCTGGAAAACTATTGAATTTTGAGTCTTGTGACCCTTTTGGTCTCGTAATCCTATCGGTTTTGCTGCCTGAGATGAATTCCAGTTGCTGCCACGGCAGGACTCTAATTGGGCGGCTCCCCTCTTTTCATCCTCTTTATGTATTTGTTGAGCATAATGTCAGCCAGCAGGTTTATGCCCCTGAGGGCCAGGTGCACCCCAAAGCCGGCGGTCATCCTCTCCTGATAGAAACGGTGCAGCTTTTTGAGGTGGCGCAGGTTGTACTCCAGGCACAGCCCCACCAGTTGCCAGTGCTCCGGCAGGGCGTCCTGCCTGGAAAAGCCCTTGCTTCCGCCGAGCTTTGTGTCGGCGATGGTGGTGAAGAAGAGAGGAAGCATGAGGCCGGTGTAGTCCATGAGCGAATCCACCAGCTCAGTGGTTTTTATCACATCCTCCGCCCTCTCCCCGGGCAGGCCCAAAACCAGGCTGGCCACGGGAAGCCATGACTCCTCGGCAAACAGACTGTAGCATTCCCGGACGATCTCCGGCCAATCCTCGATCTCTGCCGGCCGGGCCTTATTGGGCATATGCATCCTCAGAATGCGGCAGCTTCCGCTCTCTATGCCTATCCAGGCCGACATGTGATTCTGGTCCGAGCCTACGCCCACAATCTCCGAGACCTGGCGGAGAAGGTTCTGGTTCTGGTAAACTGAGGCCAGGCTGAGGTGAGACACGTCAATGGTCTTTGGCCTCTGCCTCTTCACTGCCCTGACCAGGTCCAGGATCATGCTTTGATCTGGGCCGGCGCTGCGGTAGCCGTAGGAGAAAAAGTCCTCGCTGTGCAGGATGATGTCTTTCTGGCCGGCCTCCAGGTTTGCCTGGACATCCTTTATGATATCGTCCACCGGCCGGTGGCGCATGACCCGGTTGGCCGGAGAGCAGAAGGCGCATCCCCGCCAGCAGCCCCGTCCTATCTCCACAATGCCGCCTATGGTCGCTCCCCGGCAGGCGGGGATATCCTCCCCTGGAACAGCCCGGCCACGGATCACCGGAGGCACGCTTTCTCCGGATATGATCTTTCGGCAGATATCGGGAAAATCGCTCTCTGCCTCGCCCAGGTAGACAGCTCCAGGAACTTGGATCGGTTGAAGGGCGGCCCCCGGCCGATGATCTCCTCGATCTCCCGCACGGCGATCTTGCCCATGGGATCGTCATGGGTTATGCCCACCACCTTTGTGTCCGGCCCTATGGCCCGGTCCAGATGGAGGGGATGGGCCACCATCACCTCATCCCGGGAGAAGCCTGCCTCCAGAAGGGCTGCCTCAACCTTGCGCATGCCGCAGGGGGCGAGGGCGGCCGAGCCGTCTGCTGCCGCAGGCACGGGCGGGCAGAAGAATTTATGAAAGACAAAATCGGGCAGGGCTCTTTTGGGCATGATGGCGGCAAAGCCCAGCATCACTCCGCCGTGGTAGCTGCTCATCATGGTCTCGTCGCTGGTGAGAACTATCTTCTTGCCCTGCGAGGGTGGCATCATCTGCCCCATTGCGGCTCTGGCAGATAACATTGTTGGAGATGGATGCACAGGGCGAACTGCTATTGGCAATTGCAGGATAGGAGAGCCCAACAGGTTTTTATCGGATCGCCGATTTCATAAAACCGTGCAAGAGAAGTCGTTATCGGAGATCAACGAACGCATTCGCGACGGCAGCGCCCGCGTCGTCACGGCTGAGGAGATGCCCGATATAGTTGACGAGCTGGGGCCTGCCGGAGCTGTGCGCGAGGTGGATGTGGTCACCACCGGAACCTTCGGGGCCATGTGCTCCTCGGGAGTATTCCTCAATCTGGGACACAGCGATCCGCCCATCAAGATCAGCCGGGCGCTGCTCAACCGGGTGGAGGCCTATGGGGGCGTAGCCGCGGTAGATCTCTTCCTGGGGGCAACTCAGCCTTCCGAGGACCGGGGGATAGAATATGGCGGGGCTCATGTCATGGAGGACCTCATATCCGGAAAGCAGATTGAGGTGGAGGCCTTCGGCGCAGGAACGGACTGCTACCCCCAGATGGAGCTTGAGACCAGCTTGCGGCTGGAGGATTTCAATCAGGCCATCATGGTCAATCCCAGGAACGCTTACCAGCGCTACAATGCGGCCACCAATTCCTCGGACCGGACGGTTCACACCTACATGGGCACGCTGCTGCCGCGGCTGGGAAACATTCACTACAGCGGAGCAGGGATTCTCTCACCCATATCCAATGATCCCAACTTCGATTATATCGGCGTGGGCACGCGGATCTTTTTGGCCGGAGCGCAGGGATTTGTCATGGGGGGCGGCACCCAGCACAATCCGGAGAATAACTTCTCCACCCTGATGGTCACGGGTGACATGAAGAAGATGAGCAGCCGCTTTTTGCGGGCGGCCACATTTCACAAGTACGGGCCCAGCCTTTACCTGGGCATAGGAATTCCCATTCCAGTTCTCAATGAGCGGCTGGCCAAGAGCACCGCCGTCCGGGATAGGGATATCAGCGTGCCGGTGGTGGACTATGGCATTCCCAGGCGGGACCGGCCCTCCTTAAAGATGGTCAGCTACGAGGATCTCAAGTCGGGCATTATCGATCTCAACGGAAAGGAGGTATCCACATCCTCTCTCTCCAGCTTCCTCATGGCCAGGGAGGTGGCCGGGGCACTGAAGGCGCAGATTGAGCAGGGCGAGTTCCTGCTCAGCGCTGCCGTGGAGCCCTTGCCCAGGCTGGGCAGCTCGCGGCCCATGAAGCAGACCAAGGAGTCGCCCAATGTGGTGGATGTCATGAGCCGGGATGTGGTCAGCGTGGGAGAGGACATAGAGGTGGAGGAGGCGGCCAAGCTGATTGTGAGCGGCCAGTTCGATCATCTGCCAGTGGTCTCCCGGGATGGCAAGCTGATGGGAATCATCACCGCCTGGGATATATCCAAGGCTGTGGCGGGGGGAAAGCCCTCTCGCATTGGAGAGATCATGACCAAACGGGTCTACTCGGTACGGTCCGATGAGCCGATAGAGCTTGCCGCCCGCACCTTTGACACCCACAGCATCTCGGCCATGCCAGTGGTAGACCGGGAGGGCAAGGTCATAGGAATGATCACCAGCAATTGTGCGCTATCCGGTCGTGGCCTCGGTCATTCTGGAGACGGGGGCGCTGGTCAATATCGAGAGGGCCAGCATCGATGCCGTGAGCGGGGAGATCGTCCTGGAGGCGCCTGCTGAAAAATACCAGGAGGTAATAGAGGCCTTCGAGAGGCGGGGAGTGAGAGTTGTTCCCCTGGAGATCCCTGTGGTCCGGGATGAGAATGAGTGCGTGCATTGTGGGGCCTGCGTCTCCATCTGCCCCACGAAAACCTTCCGCTTCGAGGACTGGCGGGTGGTGGCGGACTCGGGAAAGTGCATCCAGTGCGGGGCCTGCGTGGTGGGCTGCCCCCAGAGGGCGCTGAAGCTGGTGTTGAGGTAGGCAGGGCACAAGGGCTTTCCTCTATTTTTTTAACATTAATTTTTAT
>NOLC01000017.1 GCA_002256595.1 Methanosaeta sp. NSP1
GGCAACGCCTGCACAAAAGGCGATACTTGTTCTAGTGGATCCTGTAAAGGAGCAACAGTAAGATGTGATGACCACAATCCCTGTACCGACAATAGATGCGATCACCATAAGGGATGCTACTATCCGAGCAAGTGCGACGACGGAAATCCATGCACAATCGACCGCTGTGACCGATACGGTCATTGCACTAATAGCCAGGCGGTCTGCAGCTATGGAAAGGTATGCATAGACGGGCCCTGCCAGTATCCGTATTACTACTACCCTTACTACCCCTATTACCCCTACGATGCGCCTTATGTCCCGCCCACGCCGGTTGCAGCGGCGCCGATTGCATCGAAGCCGCAGTCCTATACCATACCGGCAGGAACCTCCATCACCCTTCCCTGGGGTGGATCAATGCTGGCGGCAGAGGCATTGCAAGTCTATAACGGCCTGGCATATCCCGGGGCCAAACCCACTGGCTTTGATAGAGAGCTTGGCTCGCCGTCTCAAGTGGCCTCCGTAGGCAGTATGGCTCTCTCAGCCATGAATCAATGGGAGATGATCGGCCTGGCCTGGAAGGAAGCCGGCTTCAACATGACTTTGATCCAGCCCAACAAGATAGCTCTGCCCGCTCAGGGAGACGGACAAAATGTGGTGCACTTCAACGGGTCCACCTACGATTACTACTTCCTGAGAAATCCCGCGGCAGGAATCTGGACGGTCCAGATCATGCCCGTGAATGCTGCATCAAGCGGCAGTGGGTACTCATTGATATCCGGGCTGGTCCAGGGCCCCATCCCTCCCATCCCAAAACAAACATAGGCGGGAGGCATTCGCTTCTGCGGGAGCGATCCGCGGCACAGGAGGGCAGGCATCCCTCCTGGCCCGGAAATCACTTTTTCTTTGGCATAGTTGGATCTCTAAGAGCGAAATAATGAAGATATTAAAATACACTAAAATACATAAATATAGCTATCGTCCGAGGCCATATCTTCTACCAGCCGCCGGTAAAAGTCCTCAGGCACATTTGCCCCTTCTACTGACTGAATGCCTCTCGCCAGCAGGTCTTCCTGACAGGCCCATACCATCACACCCGAGGGGAACTTGAGATTGGATGACTCCAGCAGATTGTAGACCCCGTCTCCGGCCAGATATAAAACGGCATTCATAGAGCGCTCCAGGAGACGGAGGCACAGATCAGTCCTCTGGCTATGAAGCGGCTTGGTCAGGAGGAAGATCTCTTTTCGGTCCATTTTTCTGTCCATATTTTCCCTTCACAGAATTATAAAGCAATCGGCAGCCAGAATCTGCTCCATGAAAATGTCCTCATCGGCAAGCTCCACCCTCTCCACTAAGCTCTGGCTCATCAGTCCTCTCTCTATAAGGGATGGCTCATGGGCCAGTAGCCGTACTTCGGGATAGGCATAGATTATATCGGAAAGGTTCGGCATTGCTAATGATTTGCTGTCCTGGCCAGCGAGAGCAAGGTAGGCTCCATCGGCATAAAGGCCTAAAGTCACATCCATCTTTATGCTCACAGCGGCCGCATTTAGTACGCCATAGGCCTTCTCGCTTCCATATGGAGCTACGTCAAGTAAGTAGAAGACAGATCTCATCTCGATAATGCGATCACTTTGTCGCTGGCTTTCAGCATCTCAGCCAGATCGTATAGGCTGCTGATCTTTATTCCCTGGTGGTAATCCGGACATATGCCCGCCTCATCTGCCGGATAGCCTCTGGCAGAGGCGCACCTGACGCAGGCTCTGACCACAGCACCCTTCTCGGCCAGATCCTGAAATTGCTGACCCATATCTGCAAAGAGAGAGGGCTTCTGACCGGCTTTAGGAATATGCACTGCATCCAGATAAAGGAATATATTAACCTGAGATATCTTGAGAGCCTCAGATGCAATCTTGCAGGCCATATCTGCATATTCCGAGATATAAGGCCCGTCCGTAAGTATGATGGTCAGAGTCTTCAATGAGCCCCTCCTTCAGAGGTATTCCAGCAATGTCCTGATATGCTCCAGATTCGTGCCATACTTGGCCTCAAGCAGAGGCGTGCATTTATCAATTGACGTCTCCCTCCCCACCAGCTTGATGGCGAAGGCATAGCAGCTCTGCTCTCCGCAGATCTGGCAGTTGGTTTTAGGAAGGTACTCATAGATCTCGGCATGGTCAACTTTGACCTTCTCGCGCGGGACGGGGGTCACTCCTCTGACAATGGCCTCATTGATGGTCTTCTTCAGATCATCCAGTGTCTCGCTGGCCTCTGCTTCGCTTTTGATCATGGTCATGGTCACATTGCCCGTGGCATAGATGGTGATGAGGATATTGCCCTTCTGGATGATGAGAGCACCGATCTTCTCCGAGTATCTGGCGCGGGGAAATAAGGGCTCCAGGAGATTAAGAGCGCCGCCCAGAGGTGGCTCAAAACGGGCTATGGTTCTGAACTTGGTGCTGTCGGCAATGCATGGCAGGAGCTGGCGCACTTCGACTATTTCCAGGGGCCGGGTGCCGGCAAGGTCTTTTTTCGCCTCCGCTGGCTTCTCTGACTTCGTCTCCATGAAATTTTTCCCAAAATCAGT
>NOLC01000160.1 GCA_002256595.1 Methanosaeta sp. NSP1
TACAGAAAGCCAGGCCAGGGGCCCTTTCACTATGCGGGTTGAGATTATGGCTGAGATAGGAGCAGCCGCAAACCAGCCCAGTGCCACCAGACCGTGAATGCGGCCCGAATCCCCCGGAAAGATCCCCACTCCCATGGCAAAGATTCCGGATAGGCCGAAGAGCGCGGAGAAAAGCCGCCCCTGTCCGGAGAGGTAAATCAGCGTGGCGCTGATGAGGCTCAAGAGGCCGAAGATGAATGTTGCAGCATTGAAGAGCATGGCCGGAGGCTGGATCGGCGAGATATTGGGAGCCACGGTGGAAGCCAGATCGGAGAGGTCGTTTTCTTGGATGCTGTAGCCGGGAAATAAGGTCTCGGCGGCGAGAACAGCCATGAACCATTGCAGAACGCCAATAAACAGAATGGCTCCGGCTATTTGGCATAGGGAAACTGATTTTATGTTCAAGGGAAATCACACCCAAGGCCGCATGTATGATCTCAGTTATCATTAATTTTTCCTAAAAAAACGAGTGCCATCCGTTGAAGACGATGGCCCAAGTTCAATTGTCCCGAGACAGCCGCTATAGATCTTTCGGAATATCGCCGCAGACTGCTTTTAGGGACTGTTTTCGGCTATTTCTCCAGAATATCCCGGTGCGCCTCTCTGAATTTCGGTTCCCTCATCTGGCAGGAGCACCTTCCCTGGAACCATTGATAAGAGGTCATGTCCTTCCAGATCTCCTTGAGGCTCTTATCTTTGATGTTGCCGAAGGACAGCGGCATATAAGCGCAGGGCAAGGCCTCGCCATCACCATCCACATGAATCCATCTCCTGCCGGCGAAGCACCCGAACATCTCCGGACCGAGCAGATAGGGCAGAGCGGTGACCCTGGGGCCCTCGGAGCGGTTCTTATCCTTATGGAAACCCTCCAGCCGCAGCACATCACCGTCAGAGAGAACCTCGCTCTCGTGCGTTGCCCAGCGGCCCACGGCCACGATCTCATAAAGCGAAAGCTCGTGCACCCCCAGATCAGAGGCCAGGGAGAAGGCCTCCTCCAGAAGGTCGATGTTATGGGGTGAGGTGACCATGAACAGGTCCACCAGCAGCCCCGCCTCCAGGGCGTTCTTCACCCCGGATAGAGCATCGCCATAAGCTCCGGCCCGGCCACGAATCCTGTCGTGCTCCTCTTCCCTGGGGCTGTCGATGCTGATTCGCACCGCATAAAGCCCGGCTTGCTTCAGCTCTCTAGCCCTCTCAGCGGAGAGGTGGTAGCCACTGGTAAACGATGCGGCCACGGCACGAGCATCCACTGAGGAGACCAGCTCTGGCAGATCATGCCTCAGCATTGGCTCTCCTCCATCGAAGGTGATGAGATAGGAACCCATATCCAGGGCCTGGGAGAGGGCGCTTTTCACCAGGCTGCTCTCCAGGATCTGACCCTGGCGCGATGGAGCGCTGCAGTGGATGCAGTCGTTAGGGCAGGCCTTCATCACCGCTATGGAGAACTGATGATGGGCTTCTCATCGGCGAAAATCCGGTTCATTCTCTCCAGAATCGGTCTGGCCAGAGGTGCGGCAGGCCCACGTCCCTCCAGACGGATGCCCCTTTTCTCCTGGAAGGCCTCTATTCTCAGCAGAGGCTTTTTGGTGATCTGCATCTCTCAAGCCCCCGGCTGGTCATCTCATCCACAATGCTCTCCAGACGTCTGTGCATGAGAGCCTGGCCGGAGGAATGATTGAGGGCATCCTTTGCCAATCGGCTATGCTCCTCTATGATATTGATGCACATCTGCGCCGCAGCATCATCCTGGTGGCGGCTGCAGTAAATCAGGGGAAGGGTTACGGAGGTCTTCTTGGAGGACTTTCCCTGATCCAGCCCTAAAAACTCCTCCAGATCATCCAGGACCTGATAGCCCAATCCGAGGTGCGTCCCATAGCTCTCCAGGATGGCCACATCCCGCTCGCCCGCCCCGGAGAGCATTCCTCCTATCTTGGCCGAGGCAGAAAAGAGCGAGGCGGTTTTTTTAGAGATGCATTGATAGTAATCATCCGGAGAGCTGGCGGCGGAGAGGTCCATCAATTCTCCCTCCGACATATCCATGCAGGCCTGGGAGAAGGCGGCTATGGCCGGCTGGCTGTAATGAGAAATGAGCTCTATCGACCGGGAGATAAGCCAGTCCCCGGCCAGAAGGGCTGCCTCAGGCCCGAAACGCTCCAGTGCGCTCTGGGTACCCCTCCTCTTTATGCCCTGATCCAGGATATCATCATGAACCAGGGAAGCGGCATGAACCAGCTCCACGGCCAGAGCGGCATTGGCTGCCTGTTCGGCAGTGCCGCCATGGGCCTGTGCAGAGAGGATGAGAATGAGGGGACGGACCCTCTTTCCCGGAGCAGAGAGCACATAACCAATGATCTCTCCCAAAGGTGAGTCGGGCAGGCTTCTTACCATTTGGGCAAGCTGCCTGTTTATGATGTGGTATTCGTCCCAGCCGGAGAACATCGAAACAGTCTACTGCCGGACTGGCTATTTAGCTTTTGCTGATTGGAATAATTTGATTGATAATGAATATAAAACGAAAGCTATTTCAGGATAACAATTGTTGCCAGAGGTCAGGGGAAAAACCTGATGAGACCCAGGCAGGATTTGAAGTTAAATATCATTATATAGAATAACTTAATTATTTCTCATTTAGGCGAGGGCCCTGGCGAGCAGATATATTGGAATCGTGTTGCTGAAACGCAGCAATGAAATGCAGAAGTGCATCAATTTTTAAAAATTATAAAAATGTATAAAAATCTTTAGGTGAAGACCATTTCAGTCATTGCGGCAAGTGTGCCTCTAATTGCCCTGTCTGGCCGGCACCTATTCTTCTCAAGCAGGTGGCAATCATTTTGTCCAGATCACAGGGTTTTATATCTCCATTCTTGGTCCATCTATTATGTCAATTGTCATGGCAATGATCGCCCTTGCAATCATCATTTCCGTTTTTATCTGGCCTTGAGATCTTTCCATGCTGCGCATCTCATGATCGGTGCTCCGCCAGATGAATTTCTCGCTTTTTCTGATAGCTGGAATCCCAACTCCAACAGCAGCTCTCTGGCCTCTCCCTGGCCGTGCAAAAGGACCTCCGCCAGATCCTCAGGCTCGTCTATATCGCAGCCAACCCGGAATGACTCATATATGGAAAGGTGCAGCCCCGCCTTCCTGGCAAAATCCCTGTGTTTGACATAGCTCATTCCGAGGTAGCAGGTGCGGAATCTGGGGCTCCTTATCAGAATCATGTTGGTCCCTCCACCCCGACCCGGACAGAGCACCACATCCCCAGGGCAGCCTAGAATGCCGAAGATATCGTTTTTTGCCAAAAGAGCCAGATCGGCCATAACGATAAGGATATCACGCCGCCATCCCTGCAGAGCTTCTCTTTCAATCATAGCATTGAGGGCATCGTTTAATTCCAGATCGGAGGGTATGACCTTTGCATCCTGGCCAGCATCTTCGATAGATCCATCATCCATGAGCTCCGTGAGCTCCGATCCCGACCTGGTGAGGATGGTCACCTCACCGAACTTCCGCACGCTTGCCAGGACATCTCTGAGCATGGCCAGGGCAAACTTTCGGCGTTCATCGGGGTCCAGGGCCGGTGAGAGGCGACTCTTGGCTCCATCAAGCCGGAAGGGCACCACAATATCCACCGGCCTGTGCATCTCACAGCCTTTTTCTGACAGAGACAGGGCTCACACATCCTTTTTATCTTCTAAGAAATGGCCTGATCACGTCCCTATCCTCAGGCATGAAGACACTGCTCTTCCCGCCGGAGGGAAACCGCAAGCCACGAAAGACAATTGCAGGAGTTCCGTCTCCTGCTTCTCCCATAAGCAGGTTGGCTGCAGATGCGATCTCATCTACAACCGCCTCCAGAGTGATCTCCAGAACCTTGCCATGCATGTCCCTCTTGCCCCGCCAGTCCTGAAGGGCAGATATGCCCGCCCAGCCAATAGCCACTCCTGTAACACCGCAGCGAAAAGGTCGGCCGCATGTATCGGTGATTATCACAGCGCAGTTCTTATTAAGAGATCGCCTCAGCCTTTCTGCGCTTCTGCTGGGGTCCTCTGGAAGGAGAAGAATGCGTCCGCCTCCCACATTGGATTGATCTATGCCGGCATTGACGCCTATATGACCAAAACGGGTCTTTGTAAGCAGGAAAGGCTTTTCCAGCAGAACATCTGCCGACTCATCTAAAACCGCCTGAACGAACCTGGAGTCCTTGCCCACCTGCCGGGCTATCCTCTCCGCCCTTTCCGATGGCCGATAGCTCTCCAGGGTTCGAAACCTTCCTTCCGACTTGGCCACAATGGTGCTGGCCAGGCAGAGGACATCTCCGTCCTGTATATTAAAAAGAGATTCTATCAGTGCAGCTATATCGTCTCCAGGCTTAATTATGGGCAGGCCTTCGACGACATAGCCTTGCAAGGATGGCTGCACAGCCATAGTCCTTAGATGCGCTTATCTTTTTCCTTCCGGGCCAGGCGGTATAGCCTGGCCTGGACCAGGAGGTCCAGCAGATAGGAGTAATTATCGGCGACAATCACTGCTCTATCCTCGCTGATCTCCTCCCAGGGAAGACCATGGTACCCTTTGGCATATTCCATCCAGAAATCGGCAGGAGCGAACTCGAGATTATACTTATGGTCTTTAGTAAAGGTAAGGGTGATCCTCTCCTCCACTTACGACACCTTCCCCTTTCTCTCCACGACCTCAGCAAATGCCAATGTTCCGCTGATCTTCTTGATCTTGGCCTTGACGATTTCGCCTTTCACTGCGCTGGGCACGAAGATGAGATACTTATCCACCTTAGCTATGCCGTCGCCCTTGTTTCCAACGGACTCGATGCGCAGCTCATAGGTCTCACCCTCTTCGATGACATCCTTTTGCACGGCAGCCGTAGCCTTTCTTTTTCGCACCGGCCTATGAGCGCCGCAGGCATCGCACTTGAGAGTAAGAACCCGGTCGCTCTTGATCAAATGAGTATCCGGCAGCCTGCATTCAGTGCAGACCACATACTCCTCGAAATAGGACTCTATCTGGCGGGCGATGGCCGTCTCTCCGAATTTCCCCTGAAAGACGCCGCGCTGTCCCTCGATCTTTCCCGCGGTGCCCATCTCCTGGAGCAAATATTTCATGAGGTGCTCTGGCTCTCGATTTAGTGTATCAGCTATGGCCCCGAAGTTCTCCAGGACGGTGGTCTTCCCCTCATAAAAGACCCTGACCGAAGGTATGACGAACCTCTCCTTGGACTCCCGGGTGGCCGGCATCTGCTTCATGGCCCGATCCAGGCCCGCTAAATAGTCATCCATCCAGATACCTTGGCTACTTTATCAGTTCCTGGCCCGAATCCACGACTATCTGGATAGGGGTCGGCAATTTATGCCCTGCTCTGGTCAAAGCTACCTTGGCATGGTTTAGATAGGAGAGGGGTATTCCCAATGTGAACAGCTTCTGTCCTGCCTCGACCCTGGCCGCCGTTCCCACGGCCTTGCCGAAGGCCATCCTCATGCCGCTGGAGACACGGTCCGCGCCTGCGCCAGTGGCCTGCTTGTTCTCCCGGATGACATGGTGGGGATAGGTTCTCAGCTTGAGATGGAAGTTGTCCTTGCCCGCTTCTTTCATAAGATAACGGTTGGCAGCAACTCTGGCTGCTTCCAGAGCAGTATGTCTGATCTGACAGGGTTCCATAACCACCAATGTGAGCTCGATAGGAAAGTCCTCCTGCAGATTCCCCATATCGTAATGTACCACTTTGCTTCCAGGAACGCCGCCCATGTACTTTCTGCGAGTGTAGGGCCGCTCTCTCCTTCTATACATGCTTGCTGGCTTGCGTGTCAAAACTATTTCCTCCGATAATCCTGAGATTGGTGCAACTATGCACCTTGCTTATAAGGTTTGGCTTTATCTATACCGTGATCGGCGTGGAGAATGAGATCTCCCCGGCCAGAGACTGCCCCATGAGGGAACCGACTGAATCGGGCTGGTTGGCCAGCAGCCACATCAATTTGACCAGCGCCACCTCCGGCAGCATATCTGCTCCCTCAATCGCCCCTGCATGCAGCATATCCCGTCCTGTGTCATATACCCGGTCGCATATTCTACCTCGAATGCATTGTGATGCTATCACTACGGGTATGCCCTCCTCCTTAGCCCTCCTGATGCCCTCTATCCAGTCGGAAGCCACATGGCCGAGGCCGGTTCCCTCCAGGACTATTCCCCGATATCCTTTATCGATGTAATAATTGAGGATCTCCGGCGAAGATCCAGGGGTGTACTTGACCAGAGCGCATCTGTCCTCCATCCTGGCCTGCAGCTCCAGAGCCGCTTCGCTGCGACGGCGGTAGGGCAGAAAGGTTTCAATTTTTCTGCTGAGATAGTCCACCCGTCCCAATGACGGCTGATTCATGCTCTGGAAGGCGTCCCGGCGGGAGGTATGCATCTTTCGCACTCTAGTGCCGCGATGAATAGCACAGAAGTCATCGCTGGTTGAGCCGTGCATCACAACTGAGACCTCGGCTATGTCGCTTATGGCAACAGCCGCGGCACAGACGGCATTTATGGAGGCGTCGCTGCTGGGCCGGTCCGAGCTTCTTTGCGATCCCACCAGGACGACCGGGACCGGCGTCTTGAGCATAAATGAGAGGGCTGCGGCTGTATACATCATAGTATCCGTCCCGTGGGTTATGATCACACCCTCTGCCCCGGATTCGATCTCCCGGGCAACTTCATTCGCGAGCCTGATCCAGTATTCAGCGCGCATATTTTCGCTCAAGATCTGGTATATGATCCGGGCGCTGTAGTTGGCGATCTCCTCCAGCTCCGGTATGGCAGAGATGATCTCGCCGGCGGAAAATTGGCTGGTCACCGCACCGGTGCGATAGTCCACCTTGCTGGCTATGGTTCCGCCGGTGGAGAGAATGGATACCTGGGGCAGGCCCTCTCTTCTCTGCAGGGGCCTATCGCTCCTGATCTTCTGGCTCTCCCGGCTCTTTTGCAGAAGAGCAATCCTGGATTTGGCGGCATCAAGTCCGATATTGTAGCCGTTGTCGAGCTTTATGACCACGTACCCCTCTCTCCGGGAGGGCATGACCACGCCCTCGTAAGTTGTGCCGCTCCTCTCTACAGAGATTCTGTCTCCAAGATCCATTATTGTCTCACCAGACGCCATTTGACCCTTTTGCTTTAAATTGGATATCTAAAAACGTTGCCCTTGGAGTTCTTCCCTTGGACAAAGATGATTAAATAGCAGTAAAATGGTGAGCTTGCGCATCAAGAAAAGTCAGGCAAAGCGAGGAGGATGGATGATCTATTTTGTGACCAGCAATAAGGGAAAGCACGCCGAGGCGCGGGCTATATTCGCAGATCTTGTCCAGAAGGATATCGGTTATACAGAGATTCAGGCCGATACGCTGGAAGAGGTGGCAGCCTATGGCATAAAAGAGGTCGCCGCCAGATTAGATGGCCCGGTGATGATCGAGGATGCCGGCCTCTTTGTGGAGGCGCTGCAGGGCTTTCCGGGAGTTTATTCCGCCTATGTGCAGAGGACCATAGGCAATGCAGGCATCCTGCGGCTGATGGAAGGCATGGAGAGGCGCGATGCCTATTTCAAGTCGGTGGTGGCCTATGTCGAGCCCGGTCGCGAGCCGATCATGTTCAACGGGGAGGTGCATGGCCAGATAGGCTTTGAGGAAAGGGGCCACAAGGGATTCGGATACGATCCCATCTTTTATGTGGGTGAGTCCAGCCTGGGGGAGAAGGAGATTGAGGAGAAGAACAGGATCTCCCACCGGGCTGCATCCATGAGGGCGCTGAAAAGGTGGCTGGAGGGCAGGAGATAACTCCTCCTTGTGCCAATGGAATAGCAACGAAGAACTGAAGCTACCAGAAAGGCTCCGAGAACCGGGTGTCGGTCGAAAACGAGTTGCGGATAGAGAGCCAAGCTTACGGAGTGACCTGGAAGAAATAATGGAAGAGAGCACAGCAGGCGATCAGCCAAGACAAAGAAGGGGCTAAAAATAGAGGCCCGATTAGATAAACGAGATTACGAAACGGGAATAAAGATATTGGATGAAGATATGGCACAATAAAGAATTGGTGCACATGAATTATATCCCATGTGGAATTATTCAAATAGTCAATGCTCTTTCTTTTCTCC
>NOLC01000003.1 GCA_002256595.1 Methanosaeta sp. NSP1
GGCCACGAACATGGAGCCGATGACCGGGCCCTTGCCGGCCTCATCTGCGCCGAGGAGCAACATAATGTGGTGTCTGGCGATTTAAGCTATATCAATTATTCCAGGAATTGTGCCGCTATAGCCCTGCGATGCCCAGAGCCATCTCCAGCAGAATGATGATCAGCGGGATGATGATAATCACAGATATGTAAAGCAATTCTCGCCAGCCGAATGGCCATTCGCTCATTTTATTTAATTTATCTTGAACCATGAGCATATCTCTTAGCTGGGATACATTCTCATCAGTTGGAACTTCAAGAGGGCCATCCATTGCTGCCCTCAACTGGGATGAGAAGAACTCGAATCTCTCTTTCCTGGTGGAGATCATCATCTTGTGTATGCTGTACTGGGGCAAGAGAAAATAGGCGAAGAGAATGATGGCAAAGCCTGAAAACCAGGCGATCATCTGAAAGGATGAAAATTGGAGCGGTATGACGATCTGGAAGAAGCCCCACACGATATAGACCATTGCGGCACATATGGTGAACTTGGAATAGATCATCCCTATGGAGTGAAAATCCGAATACAGGGCATCAACGCGCAACGGCAGCAAGCCAATATTGTGCACCGCCAGAGCAGTCATGATCAGGATATACAATCCGGCTCCTTCCAGATAGACCGCCAGGTAATATGCAGACATAAAGGCAAAATAGGAAATATCAGAACCAAAGGATAAACCATGATAATCAACTCCGACTAAATGGACCAAGAGGATAAAAAGCAAAGCAAAGGCGATCATCTTCGGATCATTGAATATCTCTGCTGCTTGCTTCTGGCTCAACTTGACGATATCCTCTCTGGGCAGGTCGACAATGCCAAGAAGGATATCCTGGAACAAATCCCATTTGTCATGTGCCCAGCTTATGATTAAACCCTCCATGGCGATGATGATAGATATGATGCCGAATAAATCAAGATAGAGCAATGACTTTTCAAACCGCAACAGAATAAGAAAAGAAACCAACAATACTGCAGTTGATATGAGGGCCCATCCCAGATAATAGGGACCAGGGATCATGGAAATCAGCCTGACCAGATGCATCTGATTAATATTCTCAACTGCTGAACTGCGGCCAGTCATGGACTGAGGCTACCTCTTCCCTAATTGATGCAAAGCAGGTATAATATATATTGTTTTCTGCAAGTGATAATAGGTATTCTCAAAGCTGGTTTACAACTATTGAAGAACATTTAAGCATTTAGCAGCAATGGATAGATGTCCTATCATTATCCATAAGGGAATATGGCAATCAAGAGGGGCATATAATTCATCCTCTTTAGGCAAGCCCAAATCGTCATTTAGCATAATTTTCAGCAAAGTTCAGCCTCGTCTCTGCTTGCCCCTGGAATTATCCGACGATGAGATGGCCTCATCATCCTCGGAAAAGACATTTTGAGTTGCAGTGACATTGTAAAATGTCCTGATCCTGCCCTCTGGATAGACTACAGAAAATCGGGGGATACCATCCACAACAGGCTCGTCTTTATTTCCGAAAGGAGTGGCATCAAAGAGATAATAGCCGCTGTTATACTTGCCTGCTCCGCTCACATATAAGGTTGCTTCAGATATATTTGCCTTTATCAGTTCAACATGATCATAAAATCCCAGGAAGGACATCAGCTCCGACTCCAGCGATCTGCACCCAAGAATCATGACATATATACGGGTAAAAGTGTCCAGGCTGTATTTCAGATCGAAGCTGGCATTCTCTTCTTCAAGATGCATGCTCACTTCATCGATCTGAATGTAATCGCCGGCCAAGGCTGAGGGGAGACAGACCAGCCAGGCAAGAGCAAGAATGATCGGCATCCCAGAGGCAAGACGCATCTTTCACCCAGAAATCTTCAATATTGACGGCAGGAATAAGATCAATCCCATTATCACCAGAAAAACCAGGAAAAGGAGTTGCTGCTTTCTTTGAGCTGATTTAAACTTGGATTCGCACAGCTCATCACAGAAGTTCTCATCCGGGCGCACAGCATTGCCGCAGACCAGGCAATGTTTATGCTGCTCGATTTCTGTCATCAAATCACCGTGAGGCGTCTTTCATTGGCGAGTAAATAAGGTTTTCCCGGCTGGTGGGAGCATGCGCAAGGTAGCTGCTTCGATTCTTCCTCTCCATGCCTGCGCTCAGGGCGTCTTTGAGGATTATAAAAATAATGAAAGATAAAAAGCAGAAGCCCATCAGCACCTGAAGGCCGGGATTTGCTTTGGGCAATAGCACCGTATGTATTTTTTATTCGATAATTTCATATATTCAGCACGCTAAAATAAGTTCCAGGTGTTGGGACATGAAGCCGGTTCTGATGGCATTGATCTTGGGCTTGCTGCTGCTCTCCTCCGGATGCATACAGCGGCAGGAAGGTCCAGAGGTTAAGGAAACAGAGGCCACCGAGGTATGGAAGGCAGATGGCATTGCTGGCGCTGGCGAGTACTCTCGCAGCATGATCCTGCAGGGCTCAGACAGACAGGGATACAGCGGCGGG
>NOLC01000242.1 GCA_002256595.1 Methanosaeta sp. NSP1
AATCTGCTCGGCAATGCTGTCAAGTTCACAGAAAAAGGTGAGATCTCGGCTACAGTCTCCACCTCCGGACCACCTCGGGGCAGCCACGAGCTGGAGGAGATCATGTTTGCGGTAAAGGATACGGGCATAGGCATAAGCAAGGAACATATGGGCCGCCTCTTCCTGTCCTTCAGCCAGGCAGACCCATCTACAACCCGCAAGTACGGCGGCACCGGCCTGGGCCTGGTGATAAGCAAGAACCTTGCGGAGCGAATGGGGGGCAGAATCTGGGCCGAAAGCGAGCCTGGAAAGGGATCGGTATTCTATTTCACCATCAAAGCCAGGGCCTCTCCCGGCCTCCTACCAGCATCTCCAGAGGATATGCTGCCTGAACCCCTGGCTGAGTTCGACGGCCAAGGCAAACCTGATTTGAGAATACTTCTTGCAGAAGATAATGCCGTCAACCAGATGGTAGCCCTGCGGATGCTGGAGCGGTTGGGATATCGGGCTGATACGGCAGTCAATGGCCAAGAGGTCCTGGAAGCACTGCAAAACCGATCTTACGATATTGTGCTTATGGACGTGCAGATGCCGGAGATGGACGGCCTGGAGGCTGCCAGGCGCATTCGCAGCAGCAAAAGCGGCCAGCCTTATATTATCGCCATGACCGCCCATGCCATGAAGGGAGATCGGGAGGTCTGCATGGAGGCGGGGATGAACGATTATGTCTCCAAGCCGGTGAGAATGGAGGAGCTGCGGGCAGCCATCATGCGCAGCCTCAAGAACCGGATCTGATAATCGATGCCAGCCCAAGGAGCGCTCAATAAAATGGACCATCAAAATCGAAGCGGGTCCCTGGGACGCTCAGTGTCTCATAATTAGAAAACGGCTCTTGGTTATTCTCTGGTAACTCAGGATATCGACCCGCGAGATTCATGGCCTATAGCTCTCAAAAAGTTCGGCCAAATGGATGAATGATAGCTGTAGGTTATCCTGGAAAGTGAATTTTGGCCATCGCTTCCCTGGTGCAAAACTCTTATTCCCAGGATCTACCCACACAAGACAGCGAGAAGCCCTAATGATCAATCGCTGCTTGGAGTAGCCGTATAATGATGGACGTCAATGAGGATTGGATAACTGGTAATATGTATTTATCCTTAGAGCAGCGAATGAAATCGAGATATAGGGCAACTGCAATCTTACCGCAAACGGGGCATGCTAGCGGTTGAGCAATATAATTAAGAGCAAGCTGATGATAGACGACGACAGGGAGTAGCTATTAGGAGCAGATCGGGGGAACAGACAAATATGCTGAAGGCGGCAGCGGCTGGATTGATGGAGGCAACCTTTGTACATCAAAGAGGTTGAGCTGAAAAACTTCAAGTCCTTCGGCAAGAGCGTCCGGGTTCCCCTGAAGAACGATTTTCTCACCGTCACCGGGCCTAACGGCAGCGGCAAGTCCAATATCGTTGATGCCCTGCTCTTCGCCCTATGCCTGTCCAGCTCGCGAGCCATGCGCGCCGAGAGGCTGCCTGACCTGATCTACCGGGGAGAAGGAGCCAAAAATCCCGATTTTGCCCAGGTTACAGTCCGCCTGGACAACGCCGGCCGCTCCTTTCCCCTGGACTCTGACACCATTGAGGTCTCACGCAGCATCAAGGTCAAGGGAGATAAATATTCGTCATCCTACTATTTTAATGGAAAGTCTTGCAGCCAGGGAGAGCTGCACGAGCTGCTGGCCAAGGCGGGAATCACTCCGGAGAGCTATAATATTGTGATGCAGGGCGATGTCACCCGCATCATCGAGATGAGCGCACTGGAGCGGCGAAAGATCATAGATGAGATCGCCGGAGTCGCCGAGTTCGATGAGAAAAAGAAGAAGGCCATGGAGGAGCTGGATGTGGTGGCGGAGCGCATCGGCAGGGTCGATGTGATCATAGAGGAGGTGGCAGACCAGCTCTCCCATCTCAAGGCCGAGAGGGACCTCGCTCTCTCTTACCAGGCCCACCGAGAGGAGCTTACCCGCCAGCAGGCTTTTCTGCTTCTGGCCAAGCTCAAGGAGGCCTCCACGGAGCTGGAGGCCTTGCATGAGGAGATGGCTGCTTTAGAGGAGAAGGGCAAAAGTTTGCAGCAGAAGGCGGAGGAGAAGAGGCAGCATTTCTCGGAGCAGGACGCCAGGCTTGCCTCCATCAGCTCGGAGATCACCCATAAGGGAGAAGACGAGCAGATAGAAGTCAAACGCAGGATAGAGGAGATCAAGGGAGAGATCTCCCGTGAAGCAGCCCGCCTGGAGATGGTTGAAAAGAGCCTATCAGAGGCGGATGATCAGCAGAAGAGCTGCTTCAAGCAGACAGAGAGCCTGCAATCTGAGGCCAGGTCCCTGGCGGAGAAGATAGGAGACGCAAGCCTGCGCGCTGCCAGCCTGCGAGGCGAGCTGGAGGACCAGCTTGCCCTTCAGGGAAAGGCTCAGGAGAGCCTGGCTCAGGCTGATGCCAGGTTCACATCCCTGCGGGATGAGTTGGCCGCAGCCAGGCAGGCCCGGGAGGAGGCGAAATCAAGCTTAGGCGACCTGGTCCGTGAGAGGGACAGGCTGCTCGATGCCACCAGGCGATCCGGCCTGGAAAAGGAAGAGCTGCTCTCAGGAATAAAAGAGGCAGAAGAGAGCCTGTCAAGCCAGGAGCAGGATGAAAAGCTGCTGAGGTCTGAGCTGTCATCCCTCAACAGCCGGGCCATGAGCCTGGAAAAGGACAGGGATGACCTGGAGAGCGCCCGCCAGAGGCTGCGCCGGGAGATGGCCGAGGGAGATCGGGAGCTTCAGAAGCTGCAGAGCGAATTCGCCAAGAGCGACGGTCGGATGAGGGCGGCGGAGGAGAAGGCAGGATACAGCCGGGCCGTGGAGGCAGTTCGATCGGCCATGAAGAGGCAGATGCTGCAAGGCCTCTTCGGAACCATTGCCGAGCTGGGTAAGGTTGACTCAGCCTATTCTGCCGCTCTCGAGGTGGCGGCGGGAGCCCGACTGCAGAGCATCGTGGCCGCCAGCGATGCCGAGGCCTCCCAGGCCATAGAGTACCTCAAGAGGTCCCAGATCGGACGGGCTACATTCCTGCCTTTGAACAAGCTGGAGCGGGGCAGCCTGCCCTCCAGGCCCGAGCACCCGGGAGTGGTGGACTATGCCCTCAACCTGGTGGACTTCGATGCCAAGTTCCTGCCCGCCTTCTGGTATGTCTTCCGGGATACTCTGGTGATGGATAGCCTCTCTTCCGCCCGGCCGCTCATGGGCCGCTATCGCATGGTCACTCTGGAGGGAGACCTGGTGGAGAGGTCTGGAGCCATGACCGGCGGCCACTACCGCTCCAAGATGAAGTTCGCCGCTGAGGAGAGGTCCAGGGCCATGGATCTCTCGGCCAAGATCGCATCCGCAGAATCGGAACGCTCCCAGAGACTGGACCGTATGGACCGAATCGAAGAGCAGATCTCCCATATCTCCCGGGAGGTGGAGGAGCTGAACCGGGAGATATCCAAGAAGACCTTCCAGATGGATGAGATGGGCTCGGCTGGCCCCCGCCTGGAGAAGGCCATATCGGAGAAGAGGGAGCGTCTGGCGGCCATGGAGGGAGAGGCTCTGGGCTACAAGGAGCAGCTCGGCTCCCTGGAGGCCACCATAGCCAGCTCCGAAAAGACGCTCTCTTCAGTGCAGCAGAAGATAGACCGGCTGGAGGAGGATCTGAAGGGCTCCGAGATTCCCGAGCTGAACAAAAAAGCCGATGCAGCGGGCCTGGAGGTCAAGAGGCTGCAGGAGAGGATAGGCGGGATCGACTCCGAGATGCTCAAGGACAGGATCCGGGAGGATGCTCTCCGGGAGAAGCTGGATGAGCTTTCCGCCCGCAGAGCATCTTTGGAAGGGCAGAAGGCAGAGGCATTATCCCGAAAGAGTGCAGCGGCAGCATTGATTGCAGAGCTGAAGGAAAAGCTGGCAGCGGCTCTGGCCAGAGAGGAGGAGATCGAGGGAGAGCTGCACGGCCTGAAAGGCGAGAGGCTGAAGCTGCTGGAGAAGACCCTGCTCTTGCAGAGGGAAGCGGAGCAGGCAGAGAGGGAGTGGGACCGGATCGAGGCCCGAAAGAATGCCACCGCTTCGGCCGGAGGGGCCATCCTCTCCAGAGTCACTGAACTGAGAGGCCAGATCGAGAGCTGCGGAGTGGACTCGAGCCAGGAGCCGCCCAACTCAGAGATTGTGGCCGAGAAGATCAGGGCTTTGGAGCAGGCCATGAGGGATATGGAGCCGGTGAATATGCTGGCCATCCGGGAGTATGATCATGTCAAGACCAGGCATGATACCCTTGTCCAGAGAAGGAACACCCTGGCTGAGGAGAGGAAGGCGATCATAGAGAAGCTGGAGAAGTACGACCTGATGAAGAAGGAGGCATTTATGAGCAGCTTCACGGAGATAAATCAGAACTTCAAGCAGATCTTCATGGAGCTCTCCCGGGGCGAGGGTGAACTGATACTGGAAGATCCGGAGGAGCCACTGGCTGCGGGCATGACTATCAAGGCCCGCCCGGCGGGAAAGCCTTTCCACCGCCTGGAGGCCATGTCCGGCGGGGAGAAGAGCCTGACTGCCCTATCCTTCATCTTCTCCATTCAGATGCATCGGCCTGCCCCCTTCTATGCCATGGATGAGATAGACATGTTCCTGGACGGTGCCAATGTGGAACGTGTGGCCAGGCTGATCAAGAAGATCTCTGCCAGGGCCCAGTTCATAGTGGTCTCTTTGAGAAAGCCCATGATATTGCAGTCAAAATACACCCTGGGTGTGACCATGCAGGAGAACAACATCACCACGGTCACAGGCATAGCCACGAGCTGAATCGGAAGTGGTCCAGAGATGATCGAGAGCGAGATGGATTTCGAGCTGGGAGAGCCGGCTGAGGTTTTGGTGGACCTGGCCAGAAGGGGAGAGATAGATCCCTGGGATATCGATATAGCCCTGGCCACTGACAAGTTCCTCCAGTATATCGACTCTCTGGAGAAAAGGGATCTCAGGATTCCGGCCCGGACACTGCTCTATGCCAGCATTCTGCTGCGGCTCAAGTCCGATCAGATGGAAGGGCAGGAAGAAGAAGAGGTCGAGCCGGAGGAGATAGAGGAGGCCCCGCAGCAAAGAGAGGATATTTCGGATCAGCTTCCCCGTCCGCCTCTGCGCCGGCATACCAAGCGCCCGGTGACTCTGGATGAGCTTATATCGGAGCTGAAGAAAGCTGAGGTGGTGGGCAGGAGGAAGGCCATGCGGGAACGCTGGCCTCTTCTGGCGGAAAGGAAGATCCTGGACCCGTCTCATGATGAGAGCATTGAGGAGAGGATCATAGCTCTCGGGCCCATTCTGGATGACATGTTCCTGGAGAAGACTACCCTCACATTCCAGGAGATAAACATCAGAAACGGCGTGACCCAAGAGGGCGTCGCCAATTACATCTCCCTGCTATTCATGGCCCAGAGAAGGGCGGTGTGGCTGGAGCAGGAGGAGATCTTTGGGGAGCTGTTTGTGAAAAGGCACCCTCAGGAAGCTGATCTTCCCGGCCAGACAGCGCCTTTGGCATAGCCTGATATTGATTCCAAGCATGAGCTTCCTGCTCAGATCTCATTAAACCCCCTCAGTATCCAAGGGCGGTACAGCGGATCATCCCTCCCGTGGTACAAGATGGCCCCATCGATGGAGGGATGGTCGATCCCTTCCAGGATATCAAATATGCTCAATCATCAATAGGACGAACACGGCCTATAGCCATTGTTTTTTTTGCCATTCAGATGGCAGCAGTCTGCCGCTGGACGTTGCCAATCAGGGCTAGCCCGACATTTCCAGGTGGAAAAAGAATCCATGATGGCCCATCTTATCGCGCAATAACTGGCCGGGAATATATTGGCGGATAGACTATGTCCAAAATATCCCTAAGAGAAAATCACTATCCATAAGCTAGTGTGAAATGGATTCACAACTGTCCCAGGTGCCTCCGCGCAATAGATTTCATCTAACGATAGCTATTATCTCATTAGTATTCGCCTGAATGCTCTTTTCACAATACATGATCCCTCTTTTTTCCGCAATAGTCCGGATGTTGTGAATAGCTATTTAGGATGCTATTATGGCTTTATTTTTGAAAATAAACAAAAATATTAGTTTTTAGACTTTAACTACAATTAGAAACTACCAGAAGGTATATATATCACCAAAAGATAGGTTATTAGTGTGCCAAAAGGGCCAGACACAGTGTCTGAATACATCGAGATGATAGGAGTATAGAAGGCTTATTCGTCTGAGGGGATGGATGAATCTTCACAAAATCTCGAAACGGCTAATCTGGAGGGCATCAGCAAATACAACTGCTTAGGCCGGCCATTGCTCAGGAAATCATTCAAGGATCCGGCCTGGACAGAATGTATTTGCATAAGTGAAGCATAACGTCACATCAAGGGGATGGCATGAGGAGTAGCAAAGAAGGGGGAGGTCGAGAGGAAGAAGGGACCTTTCGATATCCTGAAGAATGCTTCACAGCAATGCACTTCCGATGGGGATGGCACAAGAGGGAAGGGGAAGCAAAAGGGAGAAAGGTCATCCGATCAGGATTGCCCTCTTCTGGACCGGCTTGCTGTCGAAAAGGAACGACAGAATAGCCAGGCGCAATGGAGAGGAGTGATTCGACAAATCTCGGCCTGCGATCCCGATTTGTCGGAAAGGGACGGCAAAGAGGGGGACCGTCAGGCCACGATCTAGCAGCGGTTGAGGGAAACCAACGGCATAATTAAAGAAGGGGATGAGCATGAGAGGGCATATAAAATTGTTTGTATTGCAGATGAATCCGGATAAGAGCAAGCAGATGATGGATGCTGCAAGATCGGAGATCGGCTTGTTTGGCCTGAAACTGAATGAAGCTGCATCTCCTCAGCGCATAGCATCAGTATCATCTCCTTTGCTAGTATCAGCAAGACAGTGAGAGGCGACTATAGATGAGAATCCGGATAGAGATAGAAGACAAAGGCCTGAAATCCTCCCATGAATTCGAGTCGCAGAATATGGATGGAGAGGCGCTAAGGGACAGGATAATCGGCTTTCTGTCGGCTTCCGGAGTCTTTGAGGGAAGAGGAGATACCGCAGGATCGGGAGTAACTGCTCCTGACTATGGTCGAGGGACTTTGATGGAGAAGCTGGGCAGCTTCATAAAATATGAGTTCTCTTCTACCTGGTTCACAACCCAGGAATTAAGAGAGAGATATGAGACGGTGGCAGACGACATTAAGCTATCCACGGTCTCGACCTATCTATCCAGAATGAACCGGGACGGCCTGCTGGACAAGAGAGGCAATAGAAACAACCGGCAATACAGGCTGATTGAGAGCTTCGAGCCGGAAATGGTCTCGCAGAATAATTATCAGCGTCAGAGTAGCTTTGAGAAGAAAAGAGCATAAAGCAGAAGCAGCTCGGCCGGGAAGACTCGAGCAGATTTTCCCACCGCCATACATCCTCGGTTAAGGATTTCCGGTCCGGCTTCTCTGCTAGCCATGATGCATTTTTTCCCCTTTTGTGAAATGAATTTATGAATATAATCCTGTTTTTTCGGCAGGTCAGGCTGCATCTTTCATTCTGGATAATATCAAATTGGCCGAATATCTGGCAAGCGAGTGTCCCGGATCCAGCTCCAGGACGGTCTCAAAGGCATCAAGCGCTTCTCTGAAGCGGCTTTGGCCTGCCAGGGCCAGCCCTCTATTGTAATGGGCATCCCTGTTCCGGGG
>NOLC01000016.1 GCA_002256595.1 Methanosaeta sp. NSP1
GCCTTCTGTGCCGGGCTGAGCTGGCCCACGATCTCGGAGTCTTGATCGCCCGGCATATACCTGATAAGCCCCGACTTCTCCGCCATACGCAGGGCAATCTCTGCCGCGCCGCTCACTGGTATCACCAGATCGTCTTTGATGGCCAGCAGCCGCTTGACGTTCTCAGGAGGTGCCACATCCATCTTATTGGCGGCCAGGATCATGGGCTTGCTGTAGGCGCGGAGCAGTCCGGCAAAGCGGCGGATGTCCTCCTCCTTCCAGGCTCCGGGGTCCTTCTTCATCTCCGATAAAGCCCGACGGATCTGGCTGTCCGATACCCCCGCTCCGGCCATCTGGTCGATGAGAATCTGCTCCGGCTTGCCACCCAGAGCCTTGTAGTTTCTCATCAGCTTCTCCCAGTTGCGATTGAGGATGCCGTTGAGCCACATGGCGATCTCGTGCTCCAGGAACTTGACATCAGAGACGGGATCGTGGTTTCCCAGGCCCACGGGATTGCCTTCAGCGTCTGTTCCGCCTGAGGCATCCAGAACATGGATCACCGCCTCGGCCACCCGCAGGGCATCTAAAAATTCGTTGCCCAGGCCTTTTCCAAGGTGGGCATCGGGCACCAGGCCAGCGACGTCTATCAGCTCAATGGCTATGAAGCGCTGGCCATCCTTGCAGCGGCCGCAGCCCTCCTTTATCCCCAGCTCCCGGCAGGGGCAGGGCACTCGAACGTAGGATACGCCGTGATTGGCGTCGATGGTGGTAAAGGGATAATTGGCAATATCCACATCAACAAGAGTCGCCGCCTTGAAAAAGGTGGATTTGCCGGAATTGGGCTTTCCGGCCAGCCCTACGGATAGCATTAAAATCAGTGATCCTTCTCAATTAGCGGATGATGCCGCTTACTTTCATCTCTGCTGACTTGCTTACAAAGCGCTGCACCTTGCCGGCTGCGAGCCTGCCCGCCAGAGCCAGCCCCTTCTCCGACACAGCTTTCTCAGCTACTGTGCCTGCCGCCAGAGCATCGCTGTAGAGCTTTTCTCCCACATCGGTGCGTGTTAGCACAGTAGACCAGCCGTCTGGTGAGCCTACGCTTCCCACCGAGACATCAGCCAGCTCGCTGGCAAAGTCAAAGCAGGGTCCGCAACCCGGGAAGGTGTAGGGATCTGTCTCCTCGATCTTGACCTCTTGAACCTTTCCGTTCTTGTCTATGGCCCGGAACATGCCCTTCTTGATCTCGAAGCGCGCTACGTCACGGGGCTCAAGACCAAATTTGGCCTTGACCAGCCCGGTCATAAGTGCATCGTAGTCGAAGTTCTCCATGCAGAATAGGCCCACCAGGAGAGCGATCTTATCCTGGCCGAACTGATAGGGCTCTTCCAGCAGCTTCACTTTCCTCAGACCCTGGATCTGGCAGGGCGTGCCCACAAAGCCGATCTTCTTGTATCCCATCTCCAGGGCCTCTTTCACTGCCATGACGCTGTTGTTGATGGTGTACTTGGTACCGGCAGCAGAGCGGATCTCCTCGGGGGTGGTGGCGATAAGGGTCTGCGTCCTCCATTCCTCATCTCGTGCGGTGACGATGGCGCAGTCGATCATACCCGACTGCAAGGCCTGTACCAGCAGGGCTGTGGCCACGCCGCCATCCTGGGCAGCTTCCAGCATCGGCTGGGCCTGGGCAGCGACGGCCTTTCTGTAAATGCCCAGGGCCTCATCCTCTTTCCTGGTCCGGCCGAAGAGCTTGGACTCCATTGCCCCCATATCCAGGAAGGTCCTGGGGCAGTAGGTGAAGCACAGGCCGCAGAGTGGATCGTAATTCACCAGGTCAGGCCTGTTCTCCACATGATCTATTCTGGGGCAGAAAGCCTCGCAGGTGCCGCAGCGGCAGCAGATATCTGGCTTTATGACCTTATGCTCCAGCTCTCCGAATCCATATTCCAGGTAAGTGGGCTCAGCAAACTTCTCCTTAGCAGCCATGATCATGATCTCCGAAATTGAGGCTTAAAGTACTCTTCCGACCTAAAGCTTTTATGGTTCAAATAGCCTTGGCAGCAAGCATGATCCTGGGCCTGGATATCGGAGGGGCCAATACCAAGGCCGCCAGTTCGGATGGGCTTTTCGCCGCAAGCGTCTATCTGCCGCTCTGGAAGGGCGCGCCTCTGGAGGAGGCGCTATGCAGCATTGCCAGGCGCCAGCCCCAGGCGGAGGCGGTGGCAGTGGTGATAACCGGCGAGCTGGCTGACTGCTTCTCCTGCAAGCAGGAGGGGCTGGAGAGCCTGATGGCCTGCGTCAGGAGATCCTTTTCCATCCCGGCCTACTTCTGGGGAACGAAAGGATTTGGCTGGACTGATCCCCTGGAGCTGGCTGCGGCCAACTGGTCAGCCTCCGCCGCCTTTCTCGGCAGGGAGGAAGGCGACTGCCTCTTTGTAGATATGGGCAGCACCACTACCGATATCATACCAATCTGCGCAGGCCGGGCGGTTGCAGCCAGGACCGACTTTCTCCGCCTGGCGGCAGGAGAGCTGGTTTACA
>NOLC01000237.1 GCA_002256595.1 Methanosaeta sp. NSP1
CTTGCCCTTCTTGAAAGCCGCAATGCCCTTGGCCGCAGCGGAGGCGGCGGCGATGGTGGTGATGTAGGGCACCTTGTACTTGATGGCAGCTTTCCGGATATAGGAGTCGTCATACTGGCTGGCCTTGCCTATGGGGGTGTTGATCACCAGTTGAATCTGGCCGTTCTTGATGGCATCATCGATATTGGGCCGGCCTTCATGCAGCTTTAATATCAGATCCGATCTGATGCCGTTGTCGGCTAAAAACTCCTGGGTGCCCCGGGTGGCCTTGATCTCAAATCCCAAATCCAAAAATTGCCGGGCCAGGCCCAAAACCCCGGAGCGATCCTTGCCCGCTACTGTGATCAGCACCGTGCCCTTCTCCGGCAGAGTCGATTTGGCCGCCTCCTCCGCCTTGTAAAAGGCCATTCCGAAGGAGTCGGCCAGGCCCAAAACCTCGCCGGTGGACCTCATCTCCGGGCCCAGCAGGGGATCGACCTCAGGGAACATATTGAAGGGGAAGACCGACTCCTTGACCCCGAAGTGGGGGATCTTCTTTTCCAAGAGGCTCATCTCCGCCAGGCTCCGGCCCATCATCAGCTCTGTGGCTATGCTGGCCATGGAGATATTGCAGACCTTGGAGACCAGGGGCACGGTGCGGGAAGCCCTGGGATTGGCCTCCAGGACATAGACCCTGTCTTCGGCCAGGGCATACTGCATGTTCATAAGGCCCACCACCTTCAGCTCTCTGGCGATCCTCTGGGTGTATTCCTTTATGGTCTTCAGGTGCCGGTCAGGGATGCTCACCGGCGGTATGACGCAGGCCGAGTCCCCGGAGTGGATGCCGGCCAGCTCGATGTGCTCCATCACCGCCGGAACAAAAGCTTCCCGGCCATCAGAAAGGGCATCGGCCTCCATCTCCAGGGCATTGTCCAGGAAGCGGTCGATGAGTATGGGCCGCTCCGGTGTGACGTCAACAGCAGCCTGCACATACCTCTCCAGCATAGCTTCATCGAAGATGACCTCCATGCCCCTGCCTCCCAAAACATAAGAGGGGCGGACCATGAGCGGATAGCCTATGCGGGCCGCCACCTCCCTTGCCTGCTCCAGGCTGCTGGCCATCCCCGATTCGGGCATGGGGATTTTCATCTCCTCCATGATCTTCCTGAAGCGGTCCCGGTCCTCGGCCAGGTCTATGGCATCAACCGATGTCCCCAGGATCTTCACCGGCTGCTCCTCCTCGTATATGCTCAAGACGTCCTCCACGGTGAGGGGCTCGAAGTAGAGCTTGTCCGAGGTATCATAGTCGGTGGATACAGTCTCCGGGTTGCAGTTGACCATGATGGTCTGATACCCCATGGCCCGGAGGGAGAAAGCGGCATGAACGCAGCAGTAGTCGAACTCAATTCCCTGGCCGATGCGGTTGGGCCCGCCTCCCAAAACCATGACCTTGCGCCGACTGCTGCCCTCCTTTTTATCCTGCTTTATCGATTCCTGAGCGCCTCCCTTTGCTCTTCCCGAGGGTCCGTTATAGGTTGAGAAATAGTAGGCCTGATCTTCCACCCCGCTCACGGGAACAGGCTCCCATGTCTCCACCATGCCTAAACTGGCTCTGGCCCGGCGTATATCCTTCTCCGGGACGGCCAGCAGCTTGGAGAGATATCTGTCGGCAAAGCCGTCCTTTTTGGCGGAGAGGAGAAGCTCGTCCGGTGGGACCCGGCCTCTATATTCCAGGATCTTCTCCTCCAGATCCACAAGCTGCTTCATCTGCTGGATAAACCAGGGCTTGATATGGGTCAAATCATAAAGCTCATCTATGGATGCCCCTTTTCTCAGGGCCTCATACATGATGAACTGCCGCTCTGATGTGGCCTCCCTGAGCAGGCCCATGAGCTCGGATAGAGATCTCTTGTTGAAGTCCTTGGCAAAGCCCAGGCCGTAGCGGCCGTTCTCCAGGGAGCGGATGGCCTTCTGCAAAGCCTCCTTGTAGGTCTTGCCTATGCTCATGACCTCGCCCACCGCCTTCATCTGGGTGCCCAGTTTATCCTGCACCCCTCTGAACTTCTCGAAGGCCCAGCGGGGGAACTTGACCACTACATAATCCCCGGAGGGGGTATACTTCTCCAAGCTGCCATCCCGCCAGTAGGGTATCTCATCCAGGGTCAGGCCGCAGGCCAGCTTGGCCGAGATGAGGGCTATGGGAAATCCTGTGGCCTTGGAGGCCAGAGCAGAAGAGCGGGAGGTGCGGGGGTTGATCTCAATGACCACTACCCGTCCCGTTTTAGGATCGTGAGCGAACTGGATGTTGGTCCCGCCTATGACCCGGATGGCCTCCACAATTCTATAGGAGTAGTCCTGCAGCTTCTTTTGCAGCGCCGGAGAAATGGTGAGCATGGGTGCAGTGCAGTAGGAGTCGCCGGTATGAACTCCCATAGCATCCACATTCTCGATAAAGCAGACGGTGATCATCTGGTTCTTGGCATCGCGGACGACCTCCAGCTCCAGCTCCTCCCATCCCAGAACGGATTCTTCGATCAGGATCTGGCCGATGAGGCTGGCAGCAATGCCCCGGCTGGCCACAGTGCGCAGCTCCTCCACATTGTAAACCAGCCCTCCCCCGGTGCCGCCCATGGTGTAAGCCGGTCGTACCACAACGGGATAGCCCAGGGCTGCTGCCACCGCCTCGGCATCCTCTACGCTGTAGACGGCTGTGCTCTCAGGCACCTCGATGCCCAGCTTGGCCATGGTCTCCTTGAAGGCGATGCGATCCTCTCCCCTCTCTATGGCATCGATCTCCACTCCGATCACCTTCACTCCAAATTTGTCCAGGATGCCGGCATGGGCCAGCTCGGAGCTGAGGTTGAGCCCGGACTGGCCGCCCAGATTGGGCAGGATGGCATCAGGCCGCTCCTTTTCTATGATCTGGGTCATTCTTTCCAGATTGAGGGGCTCGATATAGGTGATGTCGGCCATGGCCGGGTCAGTCATGATGGTAGCCGGATTGGAGTTGACCAGGACTATCTTGTAGCCCAGGTCTCGCAGGGCCTTGCAGGCCTGGGTTCCGGAGTAATCGAATTCGCAGGCCTGGCCGATGACAATGGGGCCGGAGCCTATGATCATCACCTTGCTGAAATCGTCTCGCTTCGCCATGATCGCCACTCTTCGGATTTTATGCTCTTAAGCTTACCTGTTAGCCTTCCTTGATCCATTGATAATATCGCTCAGTCCCACGATCATTTTAATCGTGGATTGTGCTATTGATAATAGTCAAAGGATTTCGGATTTTTCGGGATAGTTTGAAATACGATAATAATGATATGCTAAAGAAAAGGAGGAATATAAATTTTAAAACAAGCGACTATTACAATGGCTTTTCTGGTTTTTTTATTCGCAATAGTGGCATCAGACGGCTTTTCTGCAGATAACAGCAATTCTGCGGCAGCACCAGATGCTTTGGCGATTTCAGACAGCCAATTAGTCAGCCAGACGTTGGCAGCCGATGCCAGGGGCAGCACCAGCAGCGGCTCGCTGGAAAATCCTGGCTAGGAGAGAGTCCTGGTCATCCAGTCTGCAAATAGCGAATCTGCGTCCGCTTCTTCTCAGGGCGGAACTGAAACGGCCACGAAATGTGTGCCTCAGATTGGCCTGACTTATGCCGACTCTACTCCATGTCCCATTGAGACGGTAAAAGCTCCCAAGGGATCACCCAACGTGGTTTTCCTGGTTCTTGATGACATTGGATATGGCAGCCTTGGATGTTTCGGCGGACCTGTCGACACTCCAAATATAGATCGATTGGCTCAGGGTGGGCTCAGGTACACCAACTTCCACACCACAGGCATATGCTCTCCGACCCGCGCCTGCATGCTCACGGGCAGAAACCTTCATTCTGTAGGTGTCGGCTCTCTCATGGAGTTTGCATCAGGATACCCCGGATACACGACCTACCTGTCCAAAGAGGCAGCCACCATGCCAGAGATGCTGGTCAAGCAGGGGTACGATACCTACTGCGTAGGCAAGTGGCACCTGGCTCCTTCCGGCTCTATCAATGCAGCAGGGCCTTACGATCAGTGGCCCATGGGCAGGGGATTCGAGAGATTCTATGGGTTCCTGGAGTCTCACACCAGCCAGTGGTATCCTGACCTGGTTTCCGGCACCACCCGCATAAGCCCGCCCTCCACCCCAGAGCAGGGTTATCATCTCTCCAAGGACCTGGTGAACCAGTCTATACAGTATATTAGCGACGGCAAATCCCTGCAACCGGATAAGCCCTTCTTCTTATACCTGGCCTTCGGCGCAGGTCACTGGCCCCACCACGTTCCCCAGGCCTACATCGACAAGTACAAGGGCAAATTCGATATGGGCTGGGATGCTATGAGGAATGAAACTCTGGCCAGAGAGAAGGAATTGGGTGTCGTGCCCGAGAACACCGATCTGCCCCCACGTGACCAGTGGGTCAAGGCCTGGGACAGCCTAACTGCAGACGAGAAGGAAGTTTATGCCAGGTTTGCCGAGGTTCACGCCGCGTACATCGATTACACCGATGAGCAGATCGGAAGGTTCCTGGATTACCTGGAAGACAGCGGCCAGCTCAATAACACCATGATCGTGGTGATATCGGATAACGGCGCATCTCCAGAGGGCGACGCTAACGGCTGGACTAACATGGTCATGTGGGCAAATACGATATCCGAAGGCGGAGACTCGTCCGGTTTCCAGGATAACTTCCTGCCCATTCCAAATATTACAAACATGAGCACCATGCTCTCCAAGATCGATGAGATCGGAGGACCCCTGTCCTACCCAACCTATCCTCTGGGATGGGCCATGGCCGACAATACTCCCAACAAGCTCTACAAGTGGACCAGCCATGAAGGGGGAACCCACGATCCCATGATCATCTACTGGCCGGACGGCATCAAAGATGGAAACAGTATCCGTTCGCAGTTCTGTCATGCCATCGATATAGTCCCAACTGTCTTGGAGGTCCTGAACTTCGATGCTCCTGAGGTTTATAACGGCGTCACCCAGATGCCGGTGGAAGGAATTAGCCTGGCTTATACCTTCGCCAATGCCACCGAGCCAACCCACAAGAAGGTCCAGTACTTTGAGATGATGGGCACCCGGGCTATATGGTACGACGGCTGGAAAGCAGTGGCCTTCCACCACCTGGACGCAGGCCCCGACTTCCAAAACGATACCTGGGAGCTGTACAACCTCAGCAATGATGCCTCTGAGGCTCACGACCTGGCGGCTCAATACCCTGCCAAGCTGGAAGAGATGCAAGATCGCTGGTGGGCCGAGGCCAGCAAATACAACGTCCTGCCTCTGGACGACCGCGCCCACGCCAGGTACTCCGCTCTCCAGGAGAGGGGAATATCAAACTTCACCTATCTGCCCGGAGTAGAGAAGATCATGGAGCCGGCTATCCCGGATACGCGCAACAGCTCCTACACCTTGACTGCGTACGTAAACAACTCCGGGAACGATAGCCAAGGGGTTCTCTTCTCCATTGGAGGCCGGTTTGCGGGGCTTTCGCTTTACGTCAAGGACAGGCACCTGATCTTCGATTACAACCTCTTCGGTATGAAGCATTATGTCATCACTTCGGACGATGAGGTTCCTGAAGGAATGGCCACCCTGGGCTTCGAGTTCAAGAAGACCGGCAGATGGACGGGCGAAGGCACTCTCTTCATCAACCGCAAAGAGGTAGGGAGTGGGGATATTACCTACACCGTACCGGGACGCTACTCATTTGAGGAAGGCTTGGAGGTTGGAAAAGATCCACAGACCCCGGTAAGCAATGATTACCAGAGCCCGTTTGAGTACAACGGAGATCTGGAGAAGGTGGTAATGACGGTCGCTAACGACTGAACACTGGGAATAGGCAGTCTACCAAGACTGTCTATTCTCATTTTTATAATTTAACTTTATTTATATCCATTGGCTATAGGCCTATTAATCCACGTCTTCAGAGATTATATTAACCAGGAAGGGCATGGCCGCGCAGAGTTCACCGTATATGCCAATAGCGCAGCTACATTCAGCCGATATTAGAGCAATAGGCGCATCGGTGCTGGCCAGAACAGTATAATGGGTATCAGGGCGCTTATCCAACATCCGGCCTTAAGTTCTGGCACATAAGCTAGGCCTGGCGCTTGGCTTCTCTGCATTTCTTGGTAGCTCGAGGCCATCTACCACTATCCAGGCATTTTCATCAAGACTAAGATTTTATCTTGAAAATCCTTAGGCAAGAGTAGCCCTGATGCCGAGCCTTTAGGATTATGAACTAAAAAATATATTCAAGAAAGATAAATACATATATGATAATGATGCATTAATGATTTGGAGGAATACAAATTTTGAAACAAGCCACAATATTCATGACGTTTTTAATTTTTTTATTCGCAATAGTAGCTTCTGATAGCTTTTCCGCCGATAGCAGCAATTCTGCGGCAGCATCGGATGCTTTAGCGACATCAGACAGCCAATTAGTCAGCCAGACATTAGCGGCCGATGCCAAGAGCAGTTCCAGCACCGGCTCGCTAGAAAATTCTGGCCTGGGAATGGTTACGAACAGAAGAAAGGCCTTATCTGAAAGTTCGACTCTGGCAGACCTGGCCAACGAGGACGTCGTATCGCCCCAAAAGGAGACCGTGCTGGTCATCCAGTCTGCAAATAACGAATCCGCGTCCGTTTCTCAGAGCGGCTCCTGCGAAGGCCAGAAGATCGGCCTGACCTACAAGGACTCCGTTGCATGCTACCCGGAGAGAGTCCAGCCGCCCAAGGGGGCTCCCAATGTGGTCTACATAGTCCTGGACGATGTGGGATTCGGCCAGATAGGCAGCTTCGGCGGCCCGGTCGAAACTCCCAATATCGACCGGCTAGCGGAAGGCGGTCTGCGCTACAGCAACTTCCATACCACAGCCCTCTGCTCTCCATCCAGAGCCTGCTTTATGACCGGCAGAAACCATCACTCCACCGGCATCGGCGCGCTTACGGACATGGCGGTGGGCTTCCCTGGATACAATGGAAACCTCTCCCACAACACGGCAACCATAGCCGAGATGCTTCAGAGTGTGGGCTACAACACCTTTGGCCTGGGCAAATGGCACCTCGTCTCCTTCGCAGACATAAACTACGATGCTTCATTTGACAACTGGCCTACCGGCCGCGGCTTCGACCACTTCTATGGATTTCTGCCCGCCCAAACCAACCAGTGGTACCCGGATCTGGTCAGAGACACCACCCATATCGACCCGCCCGCTACTCCGGAAGAGGGATATCACCTCTCCAACGACCTGGTGGACCAGGCCATAAAGTATGTCGACGACCAGCAGTCGGCAGAGAAAGGCAAGCCCTACTTCATGTACCTGGCCTTTGGAGCCTGCCACTCGCCTCATCATGCTCCCCGAGAGTACATCGATAAGTATGCCGGCAAGTTCGATCAGGGCTGGGATGCGGTGAGAAACGAGACCTTGGCCAGACAGAAAGAGATGGGCATCGTTCCGGAGAACACCGATCTTCCCCCGCGCAATCCTGGGGTGAAGGCCTGGGACAGCCTCTCTGATGATGAGAAGGAGTTATTCGCCCGCATGATGGAAGTATATGCCGGATTCCTGGATCACACCGACGAGCAAATCGGCAGGCTGATCGACTACCTGGATGAGACCGGCCAGCTCAATAATACCATGATCATCCTGACCTCGGAC
>NOLC01000221.1 GCA_002256595.1 Methanosaeta sp. NSP1
AATCGGAGATATCCACAACCTGGCCCAGGCTCAGGCCCTCTGCAGTAGCCATCTCCTCAGCGTTAGCCCTGGCATTGGCCATGGCCTTCTCCCTGGCCTGGGATTTTGCGGCGGCGGGATCGGTCATCCCATAGCCTGCCACATAAGCCCTGGCCCCGGCAGACTCTGCCGCATCCAGAAGCTCGTCTATCCTGGCCTTCTCTGTGCTGTTGACCTTGACCATGGCTGATCGCCACAGCTCTGTGGCCTGCTGGCTACTATTGTCGCAGACCGTCTTGTTGTTTATGGTTCGACAGATCATGCTTCTGGACGAAGCGCTGGAGAGACTGGCGGCCTCCTCTGGCGTTATATCATCATCTTTGATCCCTGCCGCCTTTAGAGCCTCAATCGCTGACTCCATCATCTCCTGGACCGCGGCCCGATCCTGGCTCGCGTTTCCAGAGCTGCTGGACACAGATACGATGATTGTGGCGGTATCTGCCGGAGCTGATACCATTCCCTCCCCCATAACAGATATAGTGGGATTCATTGCTGCGGCCGTCATGGTGATGCAGGATGCAACAATTATTCCCCATGCTAAAGCTAGCTTATTCATATGATCCCCTGAGTAGTCTGTCATCTGAAGATATTTAACAGCTCGCCCGGCAGATCCGCGAGGCCAGGAGGCAGCTATATTCTCCACCTATGCAAGAGCGTCCACTGTTAAGATGCACCTGGCCTCATATTTTCATATTCTGCAAAATTTGATATAGATTTGAAGCTCTGACTGTTTGCAGGTGAATCACAGTGAAACCCGAAGATCCACAGGCACCTCCGTCGGATGGAAATTCCGATTATAAGTTTTATTCCCGGTCCGGCGATATCACCGGAAAGCCGGAGGCTGGGAGAGAGGACGAGGCCGGGAATAGAGATCTGGGCCATATCTTCTCCCAGGCCTTGAAGATCTATCAGGACAATCCGGTCATAATCTTGCCCTCGCTAATTCCCATAGCCACATTGGCCCTGGGAATGCTGATCTTTGCCGGATATCTGGGGCTGATGACCATATTTGCCGACGGAGGCTTTCTGGCGCTCTCCTTTATGGCCTCTATATTGCTGTTTGTGATATTGATGGTGGTGCTGATCTTTCTGGCTGAGGGTGCGAGCATAGAGATGATCCGCCAGGCATCTATGGGAAGAGCAGCGGACCTATCAGCCGCCTGGAAGAGCACCCGGCGCAATCTTGAGCCGCTGGTCCTAACCTCCCTATTGGCGGGAATAATGATCGCTTTGGGATATGCATTCTTCTTCATACCGGGATTGATAATGAGTTTCGCCTTTTACTTCATTACCCAGCTAATTGTGATTGATGGAAAGTCGGGCCTGGATGCACTGAAAGCCAGCTACAGATTCGTGGAGGCCAACCTGTCCGACTCTCTCATAGTGGTGCTGGCATCTGTTGCCATAAGCGCAGTGCTCAACTCCATACCTATCATAGGCCCCTTGCTGGGGCTCATATCCCTGCCTTATATCTATGCCCTGGCCACATTGCTTTATCTCGATCGCAGCCGGGTTCGGGAGAGTTCACTTAAGATGCAGGGTGAGCATGTGGAGATATCCTGAAGGCAAGAATGAGATGGCAATGAGGCCCGAGACGGCTGCAATTTCCTGTTTCAACCATTATCTTTAATTTCAGTACTGACAAGGCTGCTGCCATGAGCAAAATCGGAAAGGCGATCAGGCTGGAACGCATCCTGGATCGCAAGACACACAGGACGGTCATTGTGCCTATGGATCACGGCATATCCGTGGGGCCCATCGCCGGCATCACCGACCTCCCATCCACCGTGGACAGGGTGGCAGAGGGAGGAGCCAATGCAGTTCTGGGACATATGGGGCTGCCACTGCACGGCCATCGAGGCTATGGGCGCGACATAGGACTGATAATTCATCTCTCGGCGTCCAGCTCCCTTGGTCCCGACCCCAACCATAAAGTCCTGGTCACCGAAGTCGATGATGCTATAAGAGTGGGTGCGGATGCCGTGAGCATCCATGTCAATGTAGGCGCCGAGGATGAGGCGGAGATGCTGCATGACCTGGGCAGAGTGGCAAGGACCTGTGATCTGTGGGGCATGCCGCTTATAGCCATGATGTACCCCCGAGGCTCGAAGGTCAAGAGCGAACATGGTGTGGAGTACGTCAAGCTCGCGGCTCGAATAGGCTCAGAGCTGGGGGCGGATATCATCAAGACCAACTATACCGGCTCGCCGGATTCCTTCCGGGAGGTGGTAGAGGGGTGCAGCGTGCCCGTGGTCATCGCCGGAGGTCCCAAGGTGGACACGGAAAAGGACCTGCTGCAGATGGTCTATGATGCAATAGCAGTGGGCGGGGGAGGCGTTGCCTTCGGCAGGAACATCTTCCAGGCTGAGAATCCCACCCTTCTGGTCAGGAAGCTATGTTCAGTGGTTCATATGGGCTATACCGCCGAGGAAGCGGAGAAGATCGTCTAGGCGATCTTCAAACTTATTTTAATTGAGAAATGTTTTGATTAGATTGGGCAATCGGAGTATTTAATTGGTTGAACTCAAGCGAAACCTATATCCACTTCATCTAATACATTAGAATGCATGAAGAGCATAGCATTCCTCCTCCTGGCATTTTCCCTGGCTGCCATCATTTCTGCATCCGGGCAGGATGCCAACTACTGGCAGGCTCAGGCTGTTAGCGATCTTCAGAATGGATCAAGCACCCTGGCCCTGGATGATATTGATGAATACCTGGCGTTAGAGCCGGACGACGGCTGGGCCTGGAGCTTCAAGGCAAATCTGCTAAAGGAGATGAACCGATACAGTGAGGCAGTGGAAAGCTTTGATGAGCTTATCCGCATAGATCCAGGCAACGCCCAGGCCTACAACGATCGCGCTCTTCTCCTCTCCGGAGGACTCAATCAGCATGATGATGCCCTGGATTCCATGAAGAAGGCCATAGAGATCAATCCCAACGACGCCAATTATTATTTCAATATGGGCATCATCCTGGAGGTCAAGGAAAGCTATGATGAGGCTTTGCAGTCCTACGGCAAGGCTACCGCCTTGAATCCTTCTTTGGATTTGGCCTGGTACCGGCAAGGGCTGGTATTGAAGGATCTGGGAAGATTCGATGAGGCCGTCTCCTCCCTGGGCCGGGCGTTGGATCTCAATGCCAATAATGCCGATGCCTGGAATGAGAAAGGATCGGCTCTGATGGAGCTCGGCTCCAGAGAGGAGGCCATTATCTGCTTTGAGAGGGCAGCCGAGATTGAGCCCTCCAATCAGGAATTCCAAAGCAACCTGGAGACGGCTAAAGCCGGATCGGAGCCGCAGACTGAGGGGATGATGGAGTTTAATAGCTCAACGTAGGATATTTGAGCCGTCCCATCTCCCAATATTTTCCCGTAAGAGGCCGCTGGGGATCAGAAGACTGCGGCCATCTTCTTAATGCTTTATTTTTTCCCTATTGCCTGCTTGGGGACGAACTGTGCTGACAGAGCTAAGGCAACCAAGGTTTCCCATGGAAAACCACATAAAAACTAAAGCAGGAGGCGACTGTCCACCTCCTTCATATGGCTTTTTCTGGCCGACTTTGCTCCCAGAAATTGCTCCAAGCTCACATACAAGGATGTGAGGTTTTTCATCTGCCACGTATGAGCCCTTCCTGAGGCTTTTGGGCGTTTCAGTCCTCCATCTCCCAGCCCAGCCTCTCCCTGATGATCAGATAGCTCATCTCCGGAGGTATGGCACCCACCTCGGTGCAGATCAGATCGATATACTGGTGAGGTGTGACATCGAAGGCCGGATTTCGAACCCGGACATGGTTGTAGCGGCTGTAATCGGGCAGAACCTCCGCTGCATCCCTCTCCTCTATGGTCACCAGCTCCCCAAGGATGGTCTGGGGGCTGAACTTATAGGTCTCCGCTGCCACCATGAAGCCTGTCCTGGCCTCATGGGCGCACAGGGCGAGCTGGGCGGTTCCGATCTTATTGACCAGGGTTCCATTGGCGGTGATCACATCTGCTCCTACCACCACCAGGTCCACCTCATTCATGAAGCTTCTCGCAGCGGAGTCAACTATCAGCTCCGTCTCCACTCCCATTTGATCAAGCATGCCAATGGTGGTATGCCCCTGGAACCTGGGACGGGACTCGGTAGCGATGACCCTGATTTTTTTGCCCGATTTGTGGGCGGCGCTTATCACCGAGATGGCGGCCAAAGAGTTGCAGTGGGTCATGACCACATCGCCGTCTCTGATCCTGCGGCTGCCGATCTGCCCGATCTTCTCCAGGGCCTTCTCCGAGCTTTCGATGAAGCGATTGGCATTGGAGACAATTGCATTCCTGGCCGATGCCAGGTCCTCTGCCTCATATTTCATAACCATGCGTATGGCATTGGAGAGAGAGACCGCTGTGGGCCTGGTATCCAGAAGCATCTGGGCGGCGGCCTTCATCTGAGCATTGAACTCATCCAGGCTTTCTGCCTCTGCCGCCAGGGAGAAGTCGCGAAGAGAGGCGGCAGCAGCACTGGCAATCCTGCCTGCTCCCCTTATCTCCATGGAACTGATCTTGGCAGAGGTCTGTATCACCTGATCTATCGGTTTCATTCAATCACCGCTTTGGGTCTGTTTAGGATAAATCTATTTCCCGCGGCATCATTGGCATCCTTTGTCCGCAGCCATCTTCCTTTTCTCCCGACCCGATTGCGGCCATACCAAAAGAGATAAAACCAACCAGGCGAAAGCAGCAGACCTGGAGGAATTCCATCGACTGATAAATTAATCTCCGGTGCAATAGATTCCCATTGTCACCTGGACTTCAAGCAGTTCAATAAAGATCGCCAAGAGGTGCTGGATAGCGCCAGCCGGTCGGGCATAGTTCATATGATCAACTCCGGGGTAGACTTCTCCACCAATGCCCGATCCCTGGAGCTATCTGCAAAATATGATTTCATCTCTGCCACATTGGGCCTCTCGCCCAACACCCTGGAGAGCATCAAGGAGCCTGAGCTGGATCTTCTCTTCCGGCAGATTGAAGAGAATGCCCATCTGGCCGTGGGAATCGGAGAGGCTGGACTGGACTACTATCACTGCAAGAATGCTCCTGGCAGGAAGCGCCAGGCGGAGGTCTTCCAACGGGTCATTGACCTGGCCGGCACCCTGGATAAGCCTCTGGTGATCCACTCCAGGGATGCTGAGCAGCCGGCCCTGGATATGGTCAAGCATCTGGATAAGGTGGTCTTCCACTGCTACAGCGGCTCGCTCTCCACTATGAAGGAGGCTCTCGACCGGGGATATTACATCTCTCTGGCAACCAATGTCTGCCGGTCCGGACACCATCAGATCCTGGCCCGGAATGTGGCTCTGGAGAGGTTGCTGGTGGAGACGGACAGCCCCTTTCTCTCGCCCAGAAGAGGTCGAAATGAGCCTTCATTTGTCCTGGACTCCATACGCCTGATTTCCAGAATCAGAGGAATGGAGCCTCAGGAGCTGGCAGTGATAACCGCAGAGAATACCAAACGAATTTATAATATCCGGTCAGATACACAATCATAGAGAATTCTTAAAGAAAGGGTCAACATGAACAGGATGCCAATTCAGTTTGAGCATATCATGAGCTACCTCGGCTCAAGAAAGGAGAAAGGCAGAAAGAAGATTGGACTGCTCGTGGATGGACCCAATATGCTCAGGAAGGAGTTCCAGATGGATCTGGAAGAGATCCGGGATATGCTCAAGGATTACGGCGACATAAAGATGGGCAAGGTCTTCTTGAATCAGTATGCATCGGAGAAGCTGGTGGAGGCAGTGGAGAATCAGGGCTTTGAAGCTGTGATCTGCACCAGCGACGTGGATGTGAGGATGGCTGTGGAGGGTGTGGATATGATCTACAATCCGGTCATAGATACCCTGGCCCTGGTTACCCGGGATGCTGATTTAAAGCCGGTGCTGCTCAAGGCCATGGAGCACGGCAAGGAGACCATCATCTTCGGAGCTGAGCCGGGATTCTCTGTGGCTCTGCGCAACTCCGCCGATTATGTCATAGTGCTGCGTGACGGCCAGTATATAACCGAATGAGCCATTTAGATAATCTTTATGGGAGAAGAAAAGTGAAACGGAATGAATGGGGCGAGCCGGAGAGGCAGGGCACCTGGAAAGCCAGGATTCCCTCAGGCCTTCCCATATCCGCCTCCGGAGCCATATTGCTGCTTTGCATAGCAGTATTCTTTTTCAGCGCAGTTATCCCCGGCCTCTCCGGCTTTTTAGCTCTCCGGCCGGAATACCTGATGCAGAGGCCCTGGACGCTGATAACCCATATGTTCGTTCATGCCAACTTTGACCATCTCTTCTGGAACATGATCGTCCTCTTCTTCTTCGGCATGGAGCTGGAGCGTCGGGTGGGAGAGCGAAAGTTTCTGCAAATCTACATCCTGTCAGGAATTGTGGCGGCCGTAGGCCAGATGATGGTGGCGGGAGGAAGCCTGGTAGGAGCCAGCGGGGCGCTCTACGGGGTGATGGGCTGCCTGGCCATAATCGCTCCAGAGATCTCGGTGCTGCTCTTCTTCGTAATACCGCTGTCCATACGAAGTGCAGTTGTGCTCTACGCCCTGATAGACTTCCTGAGCATGGGCTCGGCAGACAACATCGCCCATATGGCCCATATAGTGGGGCTGCTGGTGGGGCTGGCCTACGGCCAGGCTATGGCCGGATTCAGACCTCACGGGCGATGAGGGCAAAAGACAATTGCTTATTTTTTATAGTAATACGCCGATGGCTGCCGCTTGGAACTTTTGTCTGATGATGGATTGAACTCTCGGCTGAGACGCTATGATGTCCTGTGCAATCTATTTTATGCATGCCTGCGGTCTTGATTAAGGATGTAGCGCACCTTCGCCTTTTTAAGAGGATTTCGAAAAACTCTTCAATTTGGCCAAATTTGCACATAGCATATTTAAAGGGAATTTAAGACAGATTACCCCCTTGGAGGTTATTTGAAATCCTCTATAATTATACTGAGAACTCGTAATGACGACTTAAGCGGCTGGTTATAC
>NOLC01000015.1 GCA_002256595.1 Methanosaeta sp. NSP1
ATGTCCTCAATCAAGCCGTTTTTTTGCATCTCAATCATTCCATTTATACAGATTGATCCAGCGATTACATCCGAGACTATCTTCCCGGGATATTCCCCACGCCATTCCCTCAGAACAGTGACCATAAAGCTCATCGTCTGCCTTCTTTATGGCCAGTCCAGCCATTATCCCCTTGAGGAAGGCGGATCGATGATCTTGATTGATATTGCCGATGATATAGTTGATATACCGTCCGATAGTTATTCCTGGAATCGATTTGTATGTATCCAGCTCATCTGAAATCCGATACAATTCATCCTCCGAGAAGCCAAAGCTGGCCAGGAGTGCCTTTAATTTGACATCCTTGTGCATGCATATGGATAACGCTCTAAAAGGATATAATCCTTAACATTTGAAGATGATATTATCTGGCGATCCCCACCTAAAGCCAAGATATGCTCTGCATAAGGACATGACTAGGCTTCTTCCCGCCACTTCCTCCCGATGAGCCCGGAAATAATTATTAGCAAATTAATCAAATACAGTATACTTCTCCGAACTGCTCTCCGGCTCATTCTTGATTGCACTTTGCCTGGCATCAATCAATCTCTGCAGCCCATCCGCATCGAGGGCAGCCAGCTCCCACACTCTGGCTTTATAGGCAATGGGATAGATTCTAATGCTCTTGCTTCCCCGCCGGACCGACTCAGACTTGATATCCAGCTTGGAAAGAGCTTTTCCTAGCTGCCTGCTTCCCATTCCGGCTTCCTTTGATGCCTGATCCGGTGTTGGCTCGCGATTGGCATCAAACTCAGTTTGGATGAAGTCCAGGGCTTTTTTTAATGCCTCCATGTTCAGACCTGCCGCCTTGGCCTTGCTACCTCTTGCCTTCTTCCTGGGCATCCGCCTCGATTTGGATGAAGGCTGATCTCTGGGCGAAGCATCAGCAGGTGCTATAGCCGCCAGACGAGATTCCCATTCGCTCAGGGAGAAGACCATGGCCCGACCGCGTTTTTGCAGCTCGATCTTGTTCTCCCTGCCCAGCCAGCCTAAAGCCCCAAAGACCTCTTCGCGGCTCAGAGATGTTATTTTTACAAGATCAGCGATATTTTTGGGTCCATTCTTGCTCAGTGCTTCCCAGACTATCCCCGCATTGGTGCCAAAAATCGATTCGATGGTTTTTCCATTCATGTGCAAGCAATATGTTTTTCAAGATAATTAAGATACCGCATAAGACAGATGCATTTTGATAAAGAAAAAACTCTTTTCGAGCCTTCAAAGAATGGAGAGACCTTTCTTATTCCATCAATGCATAAGGCTTGCCGGAATCATCACATGCAAAGCGGCCTGCCTTTATCCGTAGATCTCCCGGATCAAACCCAGCGCTGCATTCTGCACCAGGTCCACCGCTCCGGCCGGGATGTAAGAGCGCGGGCTCTGAGAGCGGGCCAGGCAGATGAAGGCAGGCTGCGCCACACTCTCCAGCACCGCTCTCACCCCGGCCATCCTTTTCCTGACGATATCCTCGACCGGGCCCCGGTCATCGTTTCCATAGAGGCCGTCCAGGTCAAAGCCCACTGCCGTGGGAAGCAGGCAGTCCTGCATGTCTTTCTGGAAATCCTTGAGGCTCAGGCAGCGGGGCAGGGGGGCTGTCTTGGGGCTCTTTTCATCGCCCTTGAGCCGGGTCTCCTCTCCATCCCAGAAGATCCATCTGCCTTCTCCGGGGCTGCTCCTCTCTATGGTCCTGGGCGGGTCCTCTGTCGCTGATCCGAAAACTCTGCCGTAGGCGTCCAGCCGGTTTTCGCCGGGGTGAAAATGATAGAGCGCCCCCAGCACGCCGCAGTGGAAGGCGGGACAGGTGAAGTTGCCCTCATTGACCATTGCGCGGCTGTAGTGCTGGAGGTAGGGCAGTATCTTCTCCAGAAAATGAGTCCTCTCCCTTCCCTCCCGGGCGGGCAGAGCCGGGCAGCAGTGGAACATGTCGTGATGGGCGTCTATGCGCACCGCCACCAGGCTGCGCTTTTGGCGGAGAAATTCCAGAAACCAGTAGGGCATGATCTCATTGTGGGGATCGACTATGACCGTTTTAATTCCATTTATGTTCAGCTCTACATGGGAAGGCAGGCAGGGGGCGGTGGACATGCAGGCACTCCTGTGATCTTGGAACTAAAGCTAACTATTATTCGTTTACATCGGCCTGCAAGCCAAATAAATTTATCGCAACAAAGACGGTGTGAAGACTGAAGGAATGAAAAATGGGATATGAGATCTCGCTGAAATTGGCATGGAATGAGCTGGACCGCCTGGGCCTGGAAGACTGCACCGTTCCCTTTTTGGGAGAGGATCATCTGATCAGGAGAGGCGAGAGAGCGGTGCTGCGGCCCGGCGGACAGCCTGCCGGGGAGATGGAGGCCGTGCTCATTCTGGACTACCTCATTGGCACGGCCCGGAGCGGCTTTTCGCCTTCTGGAAGCTGGATCTCCTTCAAGGAGGCGCCGGCAGGGGTGACCTTCAGGAGGATGGAGGGTGGGGATATGGCCCTGGAGGTGGAGGCCCTTCCCGGGATCATGGTTAGGGTGATATTCTGGGAGGGAGACGAGGAGCTGCCGCCGGAGGCTGTCATGCTCTTTGACCGGGCGCTGACCGGTGTCTACTGCACCGAGGATGTGGCAGTGCTGCTAATGGCTGTGGCGCAAAAATTAATGGATGCAGGGAAAG
>NOLC01000154.1 GCA_002256595.1 Methanosaeta sp. NSP1
CCTGCATCATAAGATCAGGGCGGCCACGGTCAGAGACGGGCGCATTCTCCATGCCGTCTCGGCGAACGACCTGGAGCGCGCCCTGGCCAGGCGGCAGTTCTCCTCCGCTCTGCGCCACGGCAAAAGGCTCTTTTTGCAGATCGATCCATCTCAATGGCTGACCCTCCACCTGGGCCTCACCGGCTGGCCTATTATCCTGGAGCGGGGCGGTGAGGAGCCCCGACACACCCGTATTCGGATCGACTTTGAGGGCGGAGCTGCCCTGGCTTTCGATGACCCTCGCATCTTCGGGCAGGTGGGGCTGACAGCAAGTCCGCAGGCATTCCTAACCGAAAGAGGAATCGGCCCGGATGCCCTGCAAATGGATAGAGAGTATTTCTTAGCGGCCATGAGCAACAGAAGGGGAAAGATCAAGCCGGCTCTGCTAAATCAGGGGATTGTCGCCGGTCTCGGCAACCTCTATGCCGATGAGGCCCTCTTCCAGTGCGGCATATGCCCCCAGGCCCGCCGCCTGGACCGGGAGCGGCTCATATCCCTCTTCTCCGCCATCCAGGAGGTGCTGAGGACATCTCTGGCCTGCAATGCCGATTTTGAAAAGCTGCCCGCATCCTATCTCCTGCCCGTTCGCCACACCGGAGGAAACTGCCCCAGGGACGGAGCAGCTTTGCAGCGGAGGAAGATCGCAGGCAGGACCAGCTACTACTGCCCGCAGCACCAGAAAGAGTGATTCTCTTTCAGGGCGGCAGAATTAGGCCGGGATCTTCGGATGCCGAGATCATGTAAAAAACAGTTGTGTTCGGGGCTCATTTCTCATCTTTAAAGGACAGATTTATCTTGGCTCTGTATTCTGAAATCTTTCCATCATCTATCTTTACGTCCAGCTCCTTGACATGGGCTATCCTGAGATCTCTGAGGTTCTCCGAGGCCTCATCTATGGCATTCTTGACTGCGTATTCCCATCCCATTGAATCCTTTCCCACGATCTCTATTATTGAATACATGTCATTGTCTCTCTGGAACAGCAGCCTACGACCTAGGTTCTTGAAAGGCAATAATCCTCTTTAGGCTTTCTTTTTGGATCATATTTATCTTTCTGAAGCTGCCGCGCCATTCAGTATCTTCTCGCAGCGCTGCACTATCCGCTCCAGTATGTCCATATCATAGCTCTGGTGCACAGGCACCTGTATCTCCGCCTCCCTTTCCGCCGAGTCGGGAGCAGCGGTCAGGCCGCCTTCCTCGATCTTAAGATGCAGGTCCTGGGCCAGCTCCTCGATCATGGAAGTGAGGGGGTGCACCGGCCTTGAGGCTGCCGCCCTCTGCCGGAACCGGGACAGCAGCGAGTCGATCTCCGCTGCCAGAGGCTCCACATCTCCCGCTCCCGCCTCCAGGCAGATCCTCTCAGCGCTAACCTTGAGCTGGGAGGGGGTTCGGACACCCGCTTCCAGCATGGGGCCGGAGTAGATCTTTCCCACCCTTTCCCTATAGCCGGGGGCCAGCACCAGCAGATCAATCTCTTTTAAGCGTTCCAGGTCCACAGCCTCCGGCTGGTAGGCATTGACCACCACATAATCCAGCCCCAGCCGCAGAGCCAGGCTCTCGTACATGGGAGTGACCCCTACCAGCTTGCGATCCCGAAGAAGGGCTTTTCTGATGTCCTGGGGGCTATCGGAAACGATCCCGAAATAGTCGGCAAAGCCACGGGTGGTGGAAAGCAGCTTGGTGTGGCCGCACTTCTCATAGCTTACCAGCCCCCTCTTCTCCAGTTCCCGGACATGATCATAGCTCTTGTTGCCCCGGATCTCCACCAGATGGCTTTGTTTTATGGGCTGCCGGTAAGCGATGATGGCCAGAGTCCTGATCAGAGGAGCCGCGATCTCCTTTGGGGCAAAGGAGATGATCCGCCCGGCCAGAGCATAGCGAACCTGCATGGAATAGCCGTCCCCAATTCTCCTGATCTCCAGCCCCGACTGGCGAGCGGCATACTCGCCGGCCAGCTCTTCTGCCAGAGCCTCTGCCTGCTCAAGAGAGAGGCCGGAGAGGTCGGCAAGCTCCTTCAGGCTGATGGTTCTGCCCGATGCGAATAGGGCAGCCTCGATTGCCGCTTTGGCCATGAATTCTTCAGTCAATATGATCACGCCGGAGGTTGCCTTTCAAGATGATTTAACCTTGCGCCAGAGATAGTATCTCTCCATCCCTGCATCTGGCCGGCTTCCAGCCTTGTGGGATGGCCGAAAGCCCCCGCCATGCCAAAGCCAGTTTGCCAATAAGTCAAGCTAATTTTAGTTAAATTAAGCTTACTGGCGTTGGTTTGATATATCTGCAGATCAAGGCTGATCCTCATGCCAGAATGGATTTACCCCGATTTCGAGCCGCGTCCATTGCGGCCGCTCTTTCTCTGCATCATATCCAACACCGACACAGGCAAGATTCCAGGCCTCTCGGCGGCGGGAACCAGTCCTGATCTGACAGACTACACCCCCCCGCCCTGAACCTGACCGGCATTCCCAGCATGTTCGTGGCCTCGGGCCTGCGCAAGAAGCCTGCCGTGCCCTATGTGGAGCTGGGAGGGGCAGGGGGAAGCGATATCAGAGTGGGACCGGCTGTGCCCGACGCCCTCACCATCTACGAGAATGCTTCCCTCCTGGGGCGCAAGCTCTCCCGGCTCTCCGACTGCGTCTTCATAGGCGAGTCCATAGCCGGGGGCACCACCACCGCCCTGGCAGTGCTGCGGGCCCTGGGATACCAGGCTGGCGTCAGCAGCAGCTTCCAGTCCAATCCCACTGCCCTCAAGGAGGAGGTGGTAGCCCAGGCTCTCTCCCGGGCGGGCATAAGGGAGGGCGACCTCAAGAACCATCCCCTGAGGGCGGTGCAGGAGGTGGGAGATCCCATGATGCCGGCAGCTTTAGGCCTGATGCGGGGGCTCGGCGGCAGCAGGGTGGTTCTTTCAGGAGGAACCCAGATGGCCGCCGTCCTGGCCCTGGCCAAGGCCCTGGAGATTCAGGGAGACATCTCCATTGCCACCACCAAATACATCATCGAGGACAGGTCGGCAGGCTTCAAAGAGATAGTGGAGGCAGCAGGTAGGCCATACTTTTACGCCGATCCGGGACTGGAGAAATCCAAGATACCTCCAGTCCAGATGTCAAGGAGGGAGTGGGCATGGGCGGAGCATCCCTTCTGGCCGGGGTCTACGGCGTCTCCCAGAGGCAGTTGGTGGAGGAGACGGACCGGGTGCTCTTGACCGTGGAGCTGCCCAAGAGATGAAGGCAGCCGTTCTCCTCTCCCCAGGCCGTATGGAGCTGGAAAGCCTTCCCGATCCAGCGGCTGCCCAGGGCGGAGCCCTACTAAAGATGAAAGCCTGTGGCGTCTGCGGAACAGACATCAAAATGATGCAGCAGGGCCACAGGGATCTGGTTTATCCCCAGGTGCCAGGCCATGAGATGGTGGGAAGGATAGTGGAGACAAATGGTTGCGGCGGCAGCCTGGCCGAGGGTGATCTGGTCCAGATCTGGCCTGGCATCGCCTGTGGGACATGCCGCCCTTGCCGGAGGGGCAGGGACAACCTTTGCCCGGATATCAAAATCATGGGCTTCAACACCCAGGGCGGATTTGCCGAGCTGTTGGCACTGCCGGCAGAGAGCCTGGGGCATGGATGCAACCTTCTGCCTGCAAACGCCGACTGTTCTCTTCTGGCCCTCTCCGAGCCTCTGGCCTGCTGTCTGAACGGCCAGAGCCACTGCCCTGTCCGACGGGATGATTTTGTCCTTATTTTGGGCGGCGGCCCTATAGGCGCCATGCATGCCCTCTTAGCCCTGTTGAGAGGCGCAGGGAAGGTGATGGTAGCAGAGCGGCTGCCGGAGAGGGTCCGCAAGCTGAAAAAGAACACTGGCGCAGTTGTATTCGATCCCTCTCAAGAATCGCTGCCGGATGTCCTGGCCGCGGAGACGGAAGGCCAGGGTGCCGATGTCATCTTCTCCGCCACTCCCAAGATGCCCGTAGACGAGGATCTGCTCCATCTGCTCTCTCCGGGCGGAAGGGTCTGCGTCTTCTCCGGGCCGGCTCCGGGACAGCACCAGAAAGAGCTGGACCTGCGCCGCATTCACTATCATGAAATCACCATATCCGGGTCCTACGGCTGCACCAGCCTCCAAAATCGCCGCGCCGTCAGCCTACTGCTGTCGCATAGGATCAGGGCAGACTGGCTCATCACCCGGAGAGCATCGCTGTCTGAGATCGACCGGGCATTCGATCATTCCGCCCGGAGAGCAGGCATGAAATCGGTAGTATGCTTATGACATTGATTTGAACTCAGAGTGGAGAGAGGCAATGGAAGAGAGTCTGAGGTACTTTGGCAGCCGGGTGGACAGGCTGATTCGGGGAGAGGATCTGAGCCGGGAGGAGGCGAATATCCTCTTTGGGCAGATCCTGAAAAATGAGCAGCCTGATCTGCAGCAGGGGGCATTTCTTGCCGCCATCACCGCTAAAGGCGCCAGCGCGGAGGAGATCGCCGGCATATGGCAGGCCATATACGACATAGATACGGTCAAGGTCCGCCCGGAGGTCTGCGGCCCGCTGGCGGACAACTGCGGCACGGGCATGGACGGCATCAAGACCTTTAACATCAGCACCGCCGCCTCACTGGTTGCAGCCGCAGACGGCATTTGCATGGCCAAGCATGGCTGTCGGGCTATAACCTCAATGTGCGGGGCGGCGGACATCCTGGAGGCCCTGGGCGTGGATGTGGAATGCGATGTCGCTCTGGTGAAAAGAAGCATCGAGCAGGCCGGCATAGGCATCTTCAACGGCATGAGCCCCCGGGTTCATCCCTCTGCCCTCTACCGCATCTTATCCCAGATCAGATTCGGCACAGTG
>NOLC01000106.1 GCA_002256595.1 Methanosaeta sp. NSP1
AATAATATTTACTTTAGTAAATATGCATTGTTTTTATAAATTAAATAATAAATTATGCTATTCAAATTCACACCAACGATATAAGTTAGAGTTATGCTTGTATTATCATTATTGTTATGGCAGCTAATCTTTATATTGTTGCCCTGGCTACTAATGGAAGTGATTTCCGGATATTTATGATTGATATTCTTAAAGGGCTGGTGGAAATTGCGGGTGATAGGGTTTCTGCCTCTCCATCCGAGAGATATTGCTATAGAGGAGACGCATCCCAGGTCTTTGGGAATCCTGATTTTGTGGTTCGACCGCAGAGCACCAATCAGGTTTCCCGGATCCTCCGGCTTTGCAATGAGCATTTGGCTCCAGTCACCGCCCGAGGGGCTGGAACCGGACTGTCAGGCGGTTGCTCTCCAGTGAAAGGCGGAGTGTTGTTGGACATGTCCGGGATGAATAGGAGTGCTCAATTCCCATCTCAGTCCTCACGGCTTCTTTTTCCCCCCCGATCCTGGAAGCATAGCCATGTGCACCATAGGCGGGATGATCGCTAACAATAGCAGTGGCATGCGCTGCGTTAAGTATGGAACGGTTAGAAATTATGTCCTCGACCTGGAAGTTGTGCTGGCCGATGGCAGAGTCATTCATACCGGCAAAAAAGTCCTTAAATCCTCGGCAGGATATGATCTGACCAGACTATTTGTGGGATCGGAAGGAACGCTTGGCGTTATCACCAGAGCAGGGCTAAAAATCGTCCCCTTTCCCAAAACCAGAAAGTTGATCCTGGCTTTCTTTGACGAAGCGGATATTGCGAGTCATGCAGTAATCAAGGTTTTTTCAGAAGGTATAACTCCATCAGCCTGCGAGATACTCTATAAAACCACTCTTTCGGTTCTAAAGCTCTGCAACAGCCGTCTTGCCATCGCTGAGGAAGCTGATATGATTCTCTTCGAGGTGGATGGGACAGAGATCTCCACTGATGAAGCTGCCAGGCAAATTGCCGAAATCTGCAAGCCTTTGGCTCTCAGTACAAGGATTGTTTCAGGTCTGGAGATGCAAGACATCTGGGCAGCAAGGAGATTGGTTGGTGCTGCTATTTCTCAGCTTGATCCGCATAAGACCAGAGTCTATATGGGCGAGGATGTAGGCGTGCCCATCAAGGAGATGCCGGCATTGATAAGAAGGGTGCAGCAGATAGCAGGAAAGCTGGACATACCTGCCATGAAATATGGCCACATCGGAGACGGGAACCTGCATGTTGCTCTTTTCATAGATGTTGCGGATCAATTACAATGGGAGAAGCTTCGCCTAGCTGCTGACAGAATCCATAGAGCCGCTCTTGATCTGGGAGGGACGGTCAGCTCCGAGCACGGCATAGGGCTGGCAAGGGCGGAGTACCTGATGGAACAGTTGGGTTGGGATGCATTCTCTTTGATGCACTCTATTAAGAGGGCTCTTGATCCCAAGGGAATACTCAATCCCGGAAAGATGGGCTTTCCCTAGCTCGGATGCGGAGATACAATGCTTAAAGAAGACCAAAAGGCCATCAATCAATGCGTCAGATGCGGAGCCTGTCGGGCTGTATGTCCGGTTTTTCAAGAGTCTGGATGGGAGTCTGCCAATACCAGAGGTCGGATCATGATCCTAAAGGGCCTTGATTGCGACCTGTCTCCCGATCTTCAGATTCTCGATAGCCTGAACAGCTGCACCACCTGTGCCATATGCACCGAGCTGTGTCCGGCTGGAGTCAATCCTCCACGTTTGATAGAGAGCGGCAGAAGAGAGCTGGTCTTAAAGGGAGTGATGACCGGCCAGCAGAAGGCGCTTGCGGGAAATGTTCTCTCAAGCGGCAACACATTCGGGGCTAAGGATGACCGGCTATCCTGGCTTGCTGATAGGAGCCATATCTTAAAAAAGGCAGAGTTTGTATATTTTGTGGGCTGCATGAACTCCTATCGCTACACCAAGACTGCCGCCAGGACATTCGCTCTTTTGCATCGCTTTGGGGCAACAGTCCTTCCTGCGGAGAAGTGCTGCGGCTCGCCTCTGCTGCGAACAGGATTTGATGCTCACAAATTGGTGGAAGAGAATAGCAGGCAGATCAGGGAGATCGGAGCCAGCACAGTTATAACCGGATGTGCAGGATGCTATACCACACTTAAGAATAGCTATTCTGGAGATTTTAAGGTAAAAAGCGTGTCTGAGTTTCTGGTGGAGCATATCTCGGAGCTTGATCTTAAGAGGCTGGATCTAACTGCTGCCTATCATGATCCCTGCCATCTGGGAAGGCATAGCAGCATTTATGATCCGCCCCGAGATTTGATTAAGGCCGTCTGCAACCTGAGGGAGATGAAAACCTCCAGAGAGTTGGCCAGATGCTGTGGAGGGGGTGGTGGTGTCAGGTCCGGCTATAAGGATCTATCCCTAAAAATGGCACAAAGGAGGCTGGCTGAGGTTCCTGAGGGCGTGGACTATATCGTCACCTCCTGCCCGCTTTGCATCAGAAATCTCAGAGATGCCGGGGCAGGGGAGAAGGTAATGGATTTGGTGGACCTTCTGACCATGGCCTTGCCGGGAGAGCCATGTTGATTAGAATAATGAAGGTATCTGTTGTTTTGCCTGGCGGATTGGGATCTTTCATAAAATACCTTGATGATCCTTGGGGCGAAGCGCCACTATCATCAATCTGCAGGAGATCAAATTGCCCAGGCTTATGGGATTTTTTGGAGATACTGTGCAGCAGATGTGCAGATATCCCAGATCCCCTTCTACCCTCAAATGGGCTTGGGCCAGCATTCTCTGC
>NOLC01000096.1:0-2110 GCA_002256595.1 Methanosaeta sp. NSP1
AAAGATAGCGCAGCCGTGTTTTCGTAATTCACGCCCAGCTTGTAGGCCATGAAGAAGCTGACAAAGAACATGAGCAGGAAATATATCACCAGTGGCACGGCCACTCGCACCACATCCAGGGGAAGCTGCACGATATAGTCCCCCTTGAGGGAGAACATGACTACAATGGTGAAGAGCAGGGCGACCAGGGTAATGGGCGAGATCCTGGGTATAAAATCCCTTTCATACCAGCTTCTTCCTCTGGCCTTGATCAGGCTGAATCTGGTGATTATGCCTGCCAGGAATGGTATTCCCAGGTAGATGAATACGCTTTCTGCGATTTGGGAGATGGTCACATCGACCAGCGTTCCCTCAGCTATGCCTAAAGCTGCCGGGAGCACAGTGATGAAGATATAGGCATAAACGGAATAGAACAGCACCTGGAAGACGGAGTTGAGGCCCACCAGGGCGGCGCAGTACTCGGTGCAGCCGCAGGCCAGCTCATTCCAGACGATGACCATGGCGATGCAGCGGGCCAGGCCGATCAGGATTATACCATACATTAGGTGAGGCTGGTCTCGCAGAAAGATCACAGCCAGAGCGAACATCAGGATGGGACCCACGATCCAGTTCTGCACCAAAGAGAGGCTGAGGACCTTCCTGTCCTTGAAAACCTTCCCCAGCTCCTCGTACTTTACCTTGGCCAGAGGCGGGTACATCATCAGGATCAGGCCAATGGCGATTGGTATTGAAGTTGTGCCTATCTGCAGGCTCAAAATGAACTGAGTTATCCCTGGAGAGTAGTAGCCTAATGCAATTCCCAGGAACATGGCCGCAAATATCCATATGGTGAGGTAGCGGGATAAAAAATCCAGTCCCTTGCCGATCCCATTAGACATTCAAATCCTCCCCCCAGACTAATTTAAAAATTAATTAAGTGCTGCCCAGCTTGACATAATTAGAGCCGACGGCGTCATCTTTGGCGGGAGCTGCACCTGCCTGCACTTCTGTCGCTTCATGAGCTTTCCAGTCCTCCCAACTGTAGATGCTGGCCTGGAACCCCATAAGCTGCAGGGCATATGCGGCCAGAGCAGACCGGCTGTAATCATCGGAATAGACCACGATCGGCTTTTCTTTGTCCAACCTGGAGAATATATTGGTCAGATCGTTTGCGTTCTTGATCTTATCCCCTTTGATCACATTGGTCGGATCAAGTGCGATAGAACCGGGTATTCTACCCTTGCCAAACTCAACGAAGGGCCGCACGTCAATGATCTGGGCCTGGCCGGACTTCACGTATTCATAATCCGCTATCACATCAGACCTGACCTGCGGCTTATATTCTACAGCCGTCCTATTATTCTCCGCCACCTCTTCGGGCAGGCCGGCAGCCTTCCACTCCGCCAGGCTTCCGTCCAGGAGCTTCACCTCATTTTGGCCGAGGTATCTCAGCACGAAGTAGGCAAATTCCGCCTCTCCGGAGCTCTCCTGACCGCCGTAAAGCACCACTGAATCGGTTTTGGAGACGCCGGAATCGCCCAGAATCTTGGCCAGCTCTTCCGCCGTCTTCAGGCCCCCTTCGCCGTTAAGGAAGCTTTGGCTGGGAATATGAATGGCGTCTTTGATGTGAGATGCGGCATAGCTGGCGCCATTGGACACATCTATCACCACATCTGAGCTGGAGACGCTCTTCATGGGCTTGAGGATCACACCGTTAGGGTAGGTTGATGCTCTCTCAATCGGCTCTTTTGTATTACTGCCTGAATCAACAGAGTTGGTGTCCTGTGTGCTTCCCGACGTGGCGGGCTGGCCAGTCTCTGTTTCAGAATTCAGGAAAGCGCTGGGATCCCAGGTACCACCGCCACAGCAACTGGCACCGGCATACACAGCCGGAGCAAGAGCAATCACGGAGAGCATCAGAATTCCCAGAATATTGATATTGAATTTTGTCATTGGTGTACCTCTTTCAAAACTTATCTTCTCTCATATGTTTTACCAAATTGAGAATCTCAATTACAGCACCATCCGACAGCCGGAACTTGGACCATCTTCCGTCCTTGCGCTCTTTAATGAGCCCGGCTTCCTTGAGTATGGAAAGATGGTGAGATGTGCTGGATTGCGGTCGGTCTAC
>NOLC01000096.1:2165-5531 GCA_002256595.1 Methanosaeta sp. NSP1
AGGATCTTGAGGCGGCAGGGATCGGCCATGGCCTGGAAGATCTCCGATTCCGACTTCAGTTCTGCCTCGTCCAGCCCTATGGTCAGAGAACGCAGTTTATTCACTTTGCATTCAGCTTTATCCGAATCGCCGATAAGTCTGGTCATCCGATCTACGGCTTCTTTTGGAATACATGACATGGATTGATCTGCTCCCTTCAGCAACATCCGCAGCTCTTTTGAGGCAAGAGCTTTTCCGCTTCCCTCTTAAGACAGCTCTCGCAAATCCTTATTCTACCCTTCTCTTTGTGAGTAGCAATGAAAAAGGACTCTCCATCTTGGTTGCACATTTCGCATTTCATAGTGCTCATTTTTGTCATTCACCCATTCTCTTTGCAGATCTGTCATGCAAGTATCATCTGCTAATCGGCCTCCAGCCACAGATGTCTATAGATCTATATCAATCCATTTGGATATATAAGATTTTCCCGTCAAAGGGCCAACCCCAAATACGACATTCGTCTATAATTAAATATAAAAGATTTAATGAAAATTACTATGCTACAACAAAGCTAAAATTAACAATTGAAAACTCATAAAATGGTCAGAATATAATTAGATTGGATAGGTTGGGCTAAAAATTCCTCTCATGTACGGCTATATAGATCATACTGTCGAAAGACTTATATCCAATAATGTCGATACGCTGGCTAAGCCTTGACTGATGGCGTTGGATTCAGTGTGGAACGGATATCAAAGAAGCATGAGTATTAGGTGTGAGTCAATGAAGCATGGCGGAGCTAAATTAAAGTTAGTCACCCGGTTCGTTCCGGTTTCAAGCTTTCTTGTTTCTACTCCATTTGCAAGGGAGCTAAAACCAGGATGGAAGGGGCAGCCAGCCCTATGTTCGGTGGCTGTGGCCGGGCTCTTTGGCGGCATCTCCTCTATAGTGAATTAATTCCAGCGGGTGTCAAGACAAATCTGTAGTTAAAGGAGAGTGTATTATGAGCATGATCAAGAAGACAGTTGGAATAGCCTCATTGATTACGATAGTCCTTCTAGCATCTGGCTTTTGTGCCATAGGAGCCGAATACTCCGTAGGATCAGGAAATGATGAATGGTGGACGACATACCCGGATCAGTCCACTGGAGCGGGCGGCGAGGTCAGTCATCCCTCCTGGGTCCTGGATGCCCTGGAGAGCAAGCCAGTGCTGATCTATGTGCACAAGTCGTGTTCCTATTGTGTACCTCAGACGGAAGCCGTGCAGAATATAACCGATGAATTCAATGACAAGATCGCAATTTTCGAGATGAGCGCCGACGATGATGCCAGGTCTGAGGAAGCTATGCAGGCCTATGATCCAAACGGCGGCACCATGTATGTGCCTCTGACCGCAGTGTTGACTTTGGGCACCAATTCCGACGGCGAAGTTGTGCCTGTCTGGCACAGCACGGATCAGGTCACGGGTGACGACTGGATCAAGAATTATGTGGAGGACGCCATAAGCCAATATGATGAAAACTCCGCTAACTGGAATCCTTGATGCGAGCCATCTCATAATTGGATCGTGGCTATGTCGATAAAATGTAAAAAATCCCTGATATCGGGATCTGTCACATTTTTTGTTATCTTAAGTTCTATCTTCTTTATTTGCGCGTCCTCTGCTTTATCTCAGGAGGCTTTGGCCCCTGATTTTCATGCAGTGGACCTGGATGGGAAAAATATATCTCTCTCCGACTATCGGGGTGAGGTTGTTCTTCTGCATATCACCAACATCGAGAATCCCCTCTGCCGGGAGTGCGAGCATGCTCTAAATGCCCAGACCAGCCAGCTTTCCCACCTGGCCCAGAAAGATCCCGGCATCAAGATCATAACCCTCAATGTCAGGAAAAATCCCTACTCCAAAGACGGCCGATATTGGGCCAAAGCTTGGTGGAACATCAATGTCACCTGGCCCTGGATTGAGGATTATTCTCCCTATCCTCTCACCGGAAAGTACATCGACTACTCCACCCTGGAGGGAGGCTTTGCCAATCCCACTCTTATCTTGATAGACAAAGAAGGAAAGGTGGGTGGTTTGTACCATGTCTATCAACTGGGCAAGGGCGAGATAGACGGCATCCAGAGCGCTGAGAACTTATCCCGCGACCTGAGCGGCATAGCGCAGGGACAAGACTCCGGTTTTAAGGCAATAGCATCCCAGAAGGGTGTAAACTACCTGGGCATGTTTGTCCTGGGCATTGTGACCTCGCTGTCGCCCTGCTCTGTGGCCCTGCTCCTGGCCATGTTCTCCTATGTCATGACTGCCCGCCGCAAGGATGAGTACCTCAAGAAGTCTGCCTCTGCTTCCAGGGAGGGCTTCATGATCGGTGTGGCCTTCACCCTGGGCATGGCCGCAGTCTTCTTTGTGGTGGGACTGTTTTTATCCGACATAGGCGTCTTCATCCGCCAGGCCCGGTTCTTCGATCTGGCAGCCGGGCTGCTGGCGGCAGGCCTCTTGATGATCATCCTGGGCATCAATATCATCAAGCCCATTGGGGAGATCATCGAGCCGGTGCGCTCCCGCCTCTCTTTGGGCCGGGGCAGCGGTGATGCGCTTTCAGGCGACACGGCTGCAGAGAAGAAGGGCATCATGGAGCGGCTGGTCCACTTCTCCATAGGGCTATTCCAGTATTCGGCCTTCATAGGGGCCTTCGCACTGGGAGTCTTCTTCGCCCTGGGCTGGGCCCCCTGCGCCGTGTCCCTGGTCTTTCCCGTGCTCATCTGGCTCGTATCCCAGAATGTGACGCCCCTGGCCGGAGGCCTGATGCTCTTTGTCTTCGGAGTGGGTCACGGCGTGCCTGTGATTCCCATAGCCACATTCTCCAGAGCTGTGGGCGGGCAGATCGGAGAGAAGTATATCGCGGCGGGAAAATATGTCACCAAGATCTTCGGCCTGGCTGTAATTGTGATCGGGCTGGTATATGCGGTGAGGTATCTGGGGTACAAGATGTGGTGAAGGGCAAGGAGGCGAAAACGGCTCAAAGATTTGCTCAAACCAGATTTGCCTCTCTGAATTATTTTTTCGGATCCTCCGCAGCCAGTTCCCTCATTCCGTCCAGAACATCCCTGGCCCTCTGGACGCTGTCGCACTGGGAGAGATCCTTGGGATTGCAGCAGGCCAGGAGGTCCATGGCCCTGTCCGCCAGCCGGTTGAACCCTGCATCCTCAAGCCTTTCCAGCAGCAGAGCAGCGCGGCGGTTCCAATCCCGGCACTCCGAGGATTGGGTGATCTTCTGGTGCATGATGCAGAGGGTCTCGATTTCATCAGAGCTCTCTCTTCGTTTTATATCGTCCGGGACCATGACATCTCGCAGATAGAACATCAAAGAATTTCAAGGTGACTTG